>JBDRLK010000017.1:0-6568 GCA_043813155.1 Pseudomonadota bacterium
ATGATAATTCTGGCAAGGGGAAGAGGAGCCTCCTCCTGAATAATCTGCTGAAGCGACCTTCCGAGCAGAAGCTCCATCACGATATACAGCTGTCCGTCCCCGGTCTTGCCGGAATCCGTCACCAGGCAGACATTCGGGTGCTCGATTCTGGCGGAAGCCATGGCTTCCCTCTCGAACCGCCGGACAACCTCATTCATGCCGGAAAGCTGGGGATTGAGCATCTTGACGGCAACGTCCTTATGAATGAACTTGTGGTGGGCCCTGTAGACCGTGCCCATGCCTCCCGACCCGATAACTTCGAGAAATTCGTATTTTCCGTCAATAACGGTTCCTGCCTTGATACGGGCGCTGTTATTTGTTTCGTTGCCGGACATTTGAGAAAGTTTCGACTTTGGCCGGGCGTCATCGAGCGGCAGTGCCGCTCGACTCCTGCCGCGTGTTTACGCCTCGCAGAAAGTTTTTATGGGGCTCAGCTCCCGCTGGCCCAGCTGCATGAGCGCAGCGGATTGGCTTCCCGGGTTCGCGAAGGCAAGGCCCGTCCTGACCTGCCGGAACCATTCCGCCCAGCGCGCGTCGAAAACGAGCAAAGCCTCCTCGCGCGTGTCCGACCATGCTCCGCCGAATGGGATGGTCCATTTCAGCTTTTCCAGCTCCGAGGCCCCTTCATGCGCCATGGGAATGCAGTAGTCGATCGCTCCGGGCTCGGCCTGCGCCCGGTATTCAGGGTCCCAGGAGTCGATGCGAATGAAAAGAAGCCTGCGGCCCGTTTCTTCCTCGGCCAGGGCCGCGACCTCGAAGGCATACCCCACGTCGGGCGAGTATGTGAACCGATTTTTCTCCAGGACGATCAGCCCCACGCTGCCATCCTGGACGAGCCGGCGCCTGGCAGGATCCGGGCCGGTGAGCGATTCAAGGTAAGCTTCGTACTGCTGTTTCGTACAGGTTTCCATGATAAGATAAAATTATATGCGACATAATGATTTTCAACAAGGCACTCGACTGTTTGGATCGCTGATCGTTGCGGAGGAAAGCACCTCAAACCTTATTGTCGTTGACCGCCATAGCTGCGAAAGATATAATCTCTTCCATGCGATACGGGTCTTTCGGCAGGCTTCTTACCGTGGATCTCTCTGACCGGAAACCGGGGCAGAGGGCGGTGTCCGGGGAAGAGTGCAGAAAGTTCTACCTCGGGAGCGGTTTTGCGGCCAAGCTGCTCTTCGATGAAATGGACGAGGCGCGCGACCCGCTGGCGCCGGAAAGCCCGCTCATTTTCATCCGCGGTTTTTTCAACGGCCTCGCCCTGCCCGGATGCAGCAAGTTCAACGTGTGCGCCCGCAGCCCGCTCACGGGGATATGGGGGGAGTCCACGGCGGGCGGGCATTTTCACCGGCTCTTCAGCAGGAGCGGCTGGGACGGCATCGTGCTGACGGGCGCGGCGGACAAGCCCGTCTACCTGTGGGTGGACGGCGACAGGGTGGAAATAAGGGACGCCTCGCATGTCTGGGGGCTGGACACGTTCGAGACGAACGCGCGGCTGAAGAAGGAGACGGACGAGAAGGCGATCGTGGCCTGCATCGGCCCGGCCGGGGAAAAGGGCGTTGCCTTCGCGTCCATCATGTTCGACGGCATCATCGCGCGCACGGCCGGCCGGTGCGGCATGGGGACCGTGATGGGGTCGAAGAAGCTCAAGGCCGTTGTCGTCACCGGCACGAACAAGGTCCCGGTCAGGGACGCGGCCGGCCTCAGGGCGGCGCTCAAGAAGCAGATACCGAAAATAATGGAGGCGACGACGGGCCTGCGGGAATACTCCACGGCCGGCGGCGTGGAGGCCGTGGAGCTCACGGGCGACCTGCCCATAAAAAACTGGCGACTCGGCAGCTGGAAGGAGGGGGCGAAGAAGATCAGCGGGATTTCGTTCCTTCCAAAAACGCTGGACCGCCACTATGCCTGCTTTGCCTGCCCCATCCGGTGCGCGAAGATCGTGAAGGTGGACTGCGGCCCCTTTGCGCCGCTGCACGGCCACGGCCCGGAATACGAGACCTGCGCGGGTTTCGGCCCGCTCTGCTCCAACGATGACTACGAGGCGATCATGGCGGCCAACGAGAAGTGCAATCGCCTGGGCATGGACACCATCTCCTGCAGCGGCCTGGTGGCCTTTGCCATGGAGTGTTTCGAGAAAGGCGTCATCACGAAAAAGGACACGGATGGGCTGGACCTCGGCTGGGGCAACAAGCACGCAATGGTCGAGATGGTCGAGCGCATCGGCAACCGCCGCGGCGAGCTCGCCACCCTCCTCGGGCAAGGCGTGAGAAGGGCGGCGGAAAAAATAGGCGGCGGATCGGCCCGCTGGGCCGTTCACACAAAAGGGCTCGAATACCCCTATCATGACCCCAGGGCTTTCACCTCCATGGCCGCCAACTATGCCACCTCGGTGCGCGGGGCCTGCCACCTGGAATCGCTCAGCTACTTTATCGGGAGGGGTGTTCCCCTCGCGGACATGGGCTACACCTCGCCCCAGGACCCGCACTCCAACGAGGGAAAGGGAAAGATATGCTTTGACACGCAGAACTTCCAGGGCCTCTTCAACCCCCTGGGCCTGTGCAAGTTTCTTTTCCTCGGAAAGGTCGGGCCCGCCATGATAACCGGCTGGCTCAACCATGTCACGGACTGGGACTTTTCAATGGAAGACACGCTGGCCGTCTCGGAGCGTCTCATCAACCTGAAGCGCATGTATAGCGCGCGGCTCGGCATCAGCAGGAAGGACGACATCCTTCCGCCGAGGCTGGGCAAGGATCCCCGGCCGGACGGCGCAGCAAAGGGAGTCCTGCCCGATGTCGAAAAGATGGTGGGCGAGCTCTATGAGCTTCGCGGATGGGACAGTGACGGGATTCCGACGCGGCGGGCCGCGGCCCGGCTGGGCCTGGAGGAGGAATTGGGCGTGATGCGGGAAAAAATGAAAAACGTAAAGTAGTGCGGCCCTTCAGGGTCGCTTATTGGCGAAGTTGTCGCCAGAGGAAATGAACATGGAACCAGGGTACACGTTTGATCAGGCCATGCGTGAAGCCGGCAGGTGTCTTCTTTGCCATGATGCCCCCTGCTCCGCCGGGTGCCCGGCAGGCACGGATCCCGGGGCGTTTATAAGAAAGATGCGCCTGAGGAACATCAAGGGCGCCATAAGGACCGTGAAACGCAACAACATCTTCGGGGGCGTGTGCGGCGTCCTGTGCCCGACGAAGCGATTGTGCGAGGAAAAGTGCACGGCCACGCAGATTGAAACCCCGATCAGCATCGGCAGGCTCCAGAGATTTCTAGTCGAGCATGGATGGCATATCGGGTTCAACCCCCTTGAGAAGGCGGAGCTCTCCGGAGGGAAGGTCGCGGTCGTCGGGGCCGGGCCTTCGGGGCTCGCCTGCGCGTCCGAGCTGGCAAAGGCGGGGCTGCGGGCGGTCGTGTTCGAGGCAAAGGGGGAGCCGGGCGGCGTGCTCAAGCATCTTCTGCCGGCCCACCGGATGCCGGCCCGGTTTCTCGACAAGGAAATAGAGGAGATAAAAAACCTGGGAGTCGAGATCAAATGCAACGCGCCCGTGGAGGGAAAAGACGGCATAAAGAATCTTTTCACCGGCGGATTCAGGGCCGTTTACATTGCTTCGGGAACGTGGAAGCCCTTGAGGCTGGAGATCGAGAACAGGCAGCTCGAGGGCATCGCCACGGCGCTCGATTTCCTGGAAAACAAGGACGCGTTCCTGAAAAAAATCAAGGGCAAAAACGTGATGGTCGTGGGCGGCGGCGATGCGGCCATGGACGTCGCCGAGACCGCGAAGATGGCGGGCGGCCGCGAGGTCTGCCTGGTCTACCGACGCTCGTTCAACCAGATGCCGGCCGACCTGGAAAGAAGGCTGGCCGCGCTGGCCTGCGGCGTTCATTTTCTCGTGCTCCTGCAGCCCGTCCAATACCTTGGAGCCGGCGGCAGGGTCGCGGGCGTGAAGGTGGTAAGAAACGTGCTGGGGGCAAAAGACGAATCAGGCCGCCCAAGGCCCGTTGCCGCGGCGGGCTCGGAGCATACGCTCGAGGCGGATTTCGTGGTGGAAGCGCTCGGGTTCGAGCCGCTGGAGACCGGGGCGCAGCTGTGCCCGGAGCTGGAGCTGACGAAAAACAACCTCATCGTCGTTGACGGGAAGACGGGCCGGACGTCGATGGAAAAGGTTTTTGCGGGAGGGGACGCGGTCCGCGGGCCGTCTCTTGTCGTCAACGCGGTTGCGGACGGAAAGCGCGCGGCAGCAAAGATAATAGAAATAGTAATGTAGCTGCGCGCCCTCGGCGCGCCACGAAATCAGCGCGCCGAGGGCGCGCAGCTGCCGGGCACGCCGAGGGCGGGCGGGGGGTGCAGCGGGCGGCTGAAGCCTCCCCGGCCCGGGTAGAAAAAGAAAAAAAACAGGAAAAGAAACAATGGCAAGGAAAAAGGATCTGAGCATCGAGTTCTGCGGAAAGAAATTTAAAAACCCCTTTCTCCTGTCCTCTTCCCCGGTTTCGAACACGGCCGAGATGGTGGGCCGGGCGTTCGATCGCGGGTTCGGCGGGGCAGTTTACAAATCCCTGGGGTCGGCAAACGTCGAGATCATTCATCCCTCTCCGCGCATGAAGGGCTTCAACTACATGGACGAGCGGCTCGTGGGGCTGCAGAACGTGGAGCAGACATCGGACAGGCCCTTCAAGGACAACCTGGCGGACATCGAATACCTGAAGAAAAAGTGGCCCGGCCACGTTCTCATCGTGAGCATCATGGGCTTCGCGGCCGATGAGTGGAAAGAGCTTGCCGTCGCGGGAGAGGGGGCAGGCGCCGACATGCTCGAGCTGAATTTTTCCTGCCCCCACATGACGGTCGAAGGCGCGGGAATGAAGGTGGGGCAGTCGTTCGAGCTCGTTCAAAAGTTCACGGAAATGGTGCGCGGGCTGGTGAAGGTGCCGATCCTGGCCAAGCTGACGAGCAACGTGACGGACATCAGCGAGCCCGCCATGTACGCGAAAAAGGGCGGGGCCGACGCCATCACGGCAATCAACAGCGTGAGAGCCCTCACCGAGGTGGGGCTCCATGATTTCGTTCCCAGGCCGAACGTGTTCGGCAAGGGCGCCATGAGCGGCTTTACCGGGCCGGGCATCAAGCCCATCGGGCTTCGGTGCATCACCGAGCTTGCCCGCAACGCAGCGCTGGGCCTGCCCCTGTCAGGCTGCGGCGGCATCGAGACCTGGGTGGACGCGGTGGAGTATTTATTGTGCGGCGCTTCCACGCTGCAGATGACGACCGGCATCATTCATTACGGGTACGGGATCGTGGAGGACCTGATCGAAGGGCTCGGCGATTTCATGGAAGCGAAGCGTTTTGAAAAGGTCGGGGATATCGTGGGCAAGGCGCTGCCCAATATCGTGGAGACCGGCGATTTCGACCTGTCGAGGCAGGGGTCGGCGATTTATGATCTCGACAGGTGCATCGGCTGCGGCCAGTGCTACACGGTCTGCCGGGATGCCGGTTCGGGATGCCTTGGCTGGGACAGCGAGAAGCGGCGTCCGGTTCCCGAAGAGGAGAAATGCTACTCCTGCATGATCTGTTCGTTCGTCTGTCCCGTGGACAATCCGCCGGCCATTGCGTTCAGGGAGGTAAAGGGCAAGAAGCCCTATATACCGGGCCCTAAGATCTGATTACAGCTTTTTGCAACCGCATTCCCCGCCGCCTTCCCCGCCGCCTTCCTTTTTGCAGTCGCAGTCTTTCTTTTCTTCCTTGTCGCAGGTGCAGCCTTCTTTCTTGGTCTTTTTGCAGTCGCAGCCTTCTTTTCCTTCCTTCTTGCAGTCGCAGTCGGCCTTGCCTTCTTTGCCGCATGTGCACTCCTTGCCTGCCTTGGCGCAGCCGCAGCCTTCCTCTTTCGCGTGAGCGCCGCCGCCTTCTTTTTCTTTTGCATGCGGGCAGCCCTCACCTTCCATTTTCTTCGCGTGCGGGCAGTCGGCGCCGCACTCCCCTGCGTGGGGGCAGCCGTGACCGGCCTCTTTCTTGGCCTCGGGCTCGTCGGCCGGCGCCGCAGCTTCCGCCTCGGGCTGCGTCTCCTCGACGGCAGCGGCCGTTTCCTCGGCCGCCGGTTCCCCGGCCTGCTTTCCCTTGCAGCCGGCAGCGAACATCAGGCTGCACAGCACCGCCAGTGTAATGAGAGCGGAAAGTGTTTTATTCATGACCATGTTTTTCTCCTTTAAAATAGATATTGAAAGCATATCTCAAGTCATAAGTCAATCCCGCCGGCCCGGCAAGGGTGCGATTAGATCCTGTTGGCGGAACGGGAGGCTAAAGCCTCCCCCTACCCGACGGGGGTGGGGGCGACTTCAATCCCGCCGGCCCGGCAAGGGTGCGATTAGATCCTGTTGGCGGAACGGGAGGCTAAAGCCCCCCCCTACCCGACGGGGGTGGGGGCGACTTCAATCCCGCCCGCCCGGCAAGGCCGTCTGCCGCGAAGTGTTTTTTCCACACACTGTTGTGCGGGGGACACAGGCTGCAGAAAGCGATGCCCCGTTTTCGGGAAAAAATGAA
>JBDRLK010000018.1:0-6647 GCA_043813155.1 Pseudomonadota bacterium
TTGCAATGCCCGGCAACCAGGGAGGAAGTGAGACGAGCGGACGCAGCCAATCGGTGAACCAGGGAAACGTTGCGGGAAAGCTTTCCTTCCTGGACCGCTTTCTCACCCTATGGATATTCCTTGCCATGGGCGCCGGGATAGGGGTCGGCTATGTCTTCCCCGGCATCGTCCCCCTGCTCGACAGGCTGAGCGTGGGGACCACCTCGATCCCCATCGCCGTCGGGCTCATCCTGATGATGTACCCGCCGCTTGCCAAGGTCCGGTACGAGGAGATGGGCCCGGTCTTTCGCAACGTCAAGGTGCTAGGGCTCTCGCTCGTTCAGAACTGGATCGTGGGGCCGATCCTGATGTTCGCCCTGGCCGTTCTATTCCTTCACGACAAGCCCGAGTACATGGTGGGCCTCATCATGATCGGCCTGGCCCGGTGCATCGCCATGGTCATCGTGTGGAACGAGCTCGCAAGGGGCGACACCGAGTACTGCGCGGGCCTTGTGGCCTTAAACTCGATTTTCCAGGTCCTCTTCTTCTCGGTTTACGCCTACATCTTCATCACGCTCATCCCCACGTGGTTCGGCCTCGAGAGCGTGGCGGTCAACATCACCATCGCGCAGATCGCCAAAAGCGTGTTCATCTACCTGGGCATCCCCTTCATCGCCGGCATCATCACACGCTTCACGCTGATCAAGGTCAAGGACAAGGAGTGGTACCATGCAAAGTTCATCCCGAGGATCAGCCCGATCACCCTCATCGCGCTGCTTTTCACCATCGTGGTGATGTTCTCGCTCAAGGGCGAAAAGATCGTCGAGCTGCCGCTGGACGTTGTGCGCATTGCGCTGCCGCTGCTCGTATACTTCATCGTGATGTTCGTGGTTTCGTTCCTGATGAGCTGGAAGCTGGGCGCAAACTACGAGCAATCGGCCACGTTGTCGTTCACCGCGGCTTCGAACAATTTCGAGCTGGCCATCGCCGTGGCCGTGGCCACGTTCGGGATCCACCACGGCGCGGCCTTCGCCGCCGTGATCGGGCCGCTTGTCGAGGTGCCGGTGCTCATCGGCCTGGTGAACGTGGCGTTCTGGTTCAAGAGGAGGCTGTTTAAATGAAAGAGTGGAAAAAGGCGGCCTGGCTGGCGGGCATCTTCCTCGTAGCCTACACCCTGCCTCTCGGCAATCCCAAGGTTTCCAGCGCCGTGCTCGATGCCTTCCGGCTCCTGCAGTGGTACGCGATCCACCACACACTGGCCTGCGTGGTGCCGGCCATGTTCATCGCCGGGGCCATCTCCACGTTCCTGTCGCAGGCGTCGGTCATGCGGTACCTCGGGCCGGGCGCGAACAAGGCCGCGGCTTACGGCGTGGCATCCACGTCGGGCATCGTGCTGGCGGTCTGCTCATGCAGCGTGCTTCCCATGTTCGCCGGCATCTACGCCATGGGCGCAGGCCTCGGCCCGGCGAGCACGTTCCTCTACTCGGGCCCGGCCATCAACGTCATGGCCATCTTCCTGTCGGCCCGCGTGCTGGGTATCGACATCGGCGCGGCCAGGGCCGCCGGTGCGGTGATCTTCGCCGTGATCATAGGCCTTCTCATGGCCCTGTTTTTCAGGCAAAGCGACAGGAAGCGCATCGAGGCGGCGCAGCTCCCGGACTCGCCGCCGAGCTCCAGGCCGCTGTGGAAGACGGCTCTCTACTTCCTGTGCATGATCCTCTTCCTGGTCTCCTCGGACTGGTACAACACGAATGACGTCACCATCACCATGAAGGACGGCGCGGCCGTCAGCGCCAACATACGCTACGACACGCGCAGCCATCTCGACATCCAGGAGTACCGCCAGGACGGCAGGCTCTCGCCTGAGATCCGCAGGATCGAGAAGGACGAGATCGCCGGGGTCGAACCGGTTCCGGGCTTCACGCAGACCGTGCACGGGGTGAAGTGGTACCTGGCCGGGGCCATGGGCCTCCTGGTGCTGCTCATGGTCTGGCGGTGGTTCACGCGCGATGAGGTAAGGCAGTGGATGCGGGCTACCTGGGATTTCGGCCTCATGATCGTGCCGCTGCTTTTCGGGGGCGTCTTCGTGACCGGGTTTATCGGGGGCCTGATCCCGGAGAAGGCGGTCGCGACCGTTGTCGGAGGCAACAGCCTGCTGAGCAACTTCTTCGCCTCGTTCGTGGGGATGATCTGGTACTTCGCCACACTCACGGAGATCCCCATCGTGGAGATGCTTACGCGCCTGGGCATGGGAAAAGGGCCGGCCCTGGCGCTTCTTCTGGCCGGCCCGGCGCTCTCGCTTCCGAGCCTGCTGGTCATCTACAAGGTCATCGGGGTAAAAAAGACGCTGGTTTTCTGCGTGCTCACCGTGGTGATGTCCACGCTGGTGGGCTTCGTGTTCGGCATGCTTTCGTGACATGCCCCGCCCACCTTGCCGGCTCGCTGCGGCAGGATCGCGGGAAATAAATCAAGGAGAAAGAAAATGAAAATCCAGGTTCTTGGAACAGGATGCATGAAGTGCAACAAGCTCTACGACGACGTGAACAAAGCTCTCGGCCAGGCCGGGGTCAGCGCCGACGTGCAGAAGGTGGAGAAAATCGAGGAGATCATGAAGTTCGGTGTGGCCTTCACACCGGCTCTGGTCATCGACGGCGAGGTGAAGTCGGCCGGGAAGGTCCCGTCCGTCTCGGAGATCGTGACGTGGATTACAAGCGCCCCGGCGAAGGAGTGAACGGATGTTTCAGGAGTTCATCAATGGAGCGGGCGGGTACATCCACTCCAATCCCTGGCTTGCGGTCATCGCCGTTTTTCTGGGCGGGATGCTCACGGCCTCCAACCCCTGCGTGCTGGCCATGATCCCACTGATGATGAGCTTCGTGGCGGGCCGCAGGGAGGAGGACGCCGGGGTTCTCAGGGCGTTCATCTATTCCCTGGTGTTCGTGCTGGGACTGGCCGTGACGTTCACGGCGCTGGGCATGATCGCGGCCCTGGCCGGCAGGATGTACGGCAACGTGTCGGAAATATGGAACTGGATCGTGGCCGCGGTGTGCCTTGTCATGGGGCTTCACCTGATGGGAGTCCTGAAGTTCACCATACCTATGCCGCTGAGCGTGCAGCCGAAGACCCGGGGCATCCTGGGCGCCCTGCTTCTCGGCCTCCTGTTCGGGCTTGTCTCGGCGCCCTGCGCCGCGCCCATCCTGATCGTGCTGCTTACGTACCTTGCGGGCTCGGGGGCGTCGGTTCCCTACGGAGGGTTCCTGCTCCTGGTTTATGCGCTCGGCCACAGCGTGCTGATCCTGGTTGCAGGGACCTCGATGGGGGTCGCGAAAAAGATCCTCGAGTCGAAAAAGGCGAGTCGCGGGATCGACATGCTTCGACGTGCCGCGGGCGTGTTGATCGTGCTCGTCGGCGTTTATTTCGCCTTCCAGGCAGTCAGATGAAAGGAGATGCAATGATGAAAACGGGCCTTTTCATGACAATCGCCATGGTTGCCAGCCTGTCCGCGGGCTGCAGGGGCCGGGCCACGGAGATCGGCCTCAAGGACGGCGCCGAGGCAGCGGACGCGTGCGCAGGCGCCCTGTGCTCGGCCCCTGACAATCCCGTTGCTCCCGCTGGTTCCACGACCGGTGTTTCACGCATCGTGTTCATCGGGATGGACCAGGCATGCGCCTGCACGAGGAAGAGGATCGAGGCCAGCTGGAAGGCGCTCCAGGATGCGCTTGCCGGACACCCTGGCATTCAGGTCACTCGCATCCAATGGGACACGAACGAGGACGAAGCGGAAAAATACGCGGACATGAAGCCTCTCATGGCCATCCCCGGCATCTATTTCCTGGACGGGGAGGGAAAACTGGTCGATCAGCTCCAGGGGGACGTGAACGTCGACCAGGTGGCCGCCATCCTGAGGTGATCTTCCCGTGAAATGATGGGAATAAAGATAAGGGAAATAAAAGCGTTTCGCCCGCCCTGCGACGCGTCGTCCGAGATGGTCAACGTCAAGGCCGTCCTGGACCGAGACGTTTCCTTTATCCTGCCTTACGTCAAGGGGGCGCTGGGCAACGTGAGGTACTTCCCCCGGGGGCCTTTCATCAAGTTCGTGTTTAAGGGCCATCCCGTGACCGTGGACCATGACTGCGTGGCCATTGCCGGCTTCCCCGATGACGCGGCGGCCATAGCGTGCGCGCGGGAGGTGATCGCTCTTCTCGAGGATATCGAGCGCAAGAAGGAATCCATCGCCCCGGACGCCGCGCCCTACGATCCGCCGACGGTCATGGACATCTTCAAAATCCTGCCGAAAAAAGCCGGTTGCGGCAGGTGCGGCAACCCCTGTGGTTCGACAAAACCACGTTCACACCGCCGGTCACGGCCGCATACGTATTGACTTGGAACTGGCCATGGCGGACTCTCGCCGCCATGTTCACAATAATATTCAGAAAGAAGGCTCACGCTGGGGTCGATCCGTACACGATCCAAAAACTGATGAGGCACAAATCGCCGGCCATGATGCAGCGCTACGCGCATCACAATTCCGAGAGTCTGAGGGGTGGGGTGGAGGCGCTTGAGGCCGAGACCTATGACAGTCGGCGATTTTGGGTGTAGCGGCCGACAAGGCCGTAATCCAGTGGGTGAAAATCCCACCGTGTCAGTTGTCCGATTCGGACACGTAGCGATACCACGGTTCTTGGGGGTAACCCCAGGTTCATTGCGTGGCGTAAAGGGCCTGGCCGCCCAGTGGACGCAGAGCCACTGCGGTGGGCGCAACTTGGAGGCTTTGCGAGCATGGCAGCCTGAACATAATGGAATGACTGCAACCCCGAAATTGCCGCCCTGTAGAAGTTGCGTTGCAGGGGTCGTATCACGGGCTGAGCGCGTCCCAAAAGCGCAATAGCCGATGTCCTCCGGGAAGAAACGGACAGATGCACCGGGGGGTCGTGGCGGGGTACGGGTCCAAGCGGCCATGCAAGGATTACGGAGATAACGTCGGGAACCACCAACTACCAGCAGGGAATCACACCAACCTGCAAAGACTTGCCGTATAGGGGTAACCGAAAACGGCGAGAGGTCTTTGGTGAGGCGCATGAGCCAGTATGAGCGATGAAGGAGGGGTAAAGCCCTCCGAGGTGGTGCGAGACACCACCCTGGCGTGGGTAACGCCTGAGCCAGGCGAAGGGGCTCTCGGTAAGGAGCGGGCACCGTAAAGGAAACATCGTCTGGACACTGAGCCAGGGTGCGATGAAAACCTCAATGGGTGTCGAGCCGGAAGTATAATCGCGCATCCAAGTGGTGTATGCGGGTGAGCGCTTAAGCCACGGGATGTGCGAGAAGGTCCTCCGGGGAAAGCTGCTGCTGCCAACCGGACTCGGGAAATCCGACTGTCCGGGATGAGAGGGGGGCTTGCGGAAACGTGGGCCATGGCGGAATTAGGAACCCGCGGCGCAACCGAAAGGGCGCCTGTCGGAAACTCTCCGCCTAAAGCTGCGCGCGCTGTATTTCTACCCGACGGTTCGGATGCCCGAAAAACCATTTATTCATCGAGCCAGCTCGGAGATTCGAACTCCGGACCTGTTGAAGTGTTCGGAGGAGAAGGTGGGGCCGGCCCGGCGAAGAATCAGGACGGGCTATGGCGACTATTTGGGCTGAAAAAACCAACCCAGGCCCAGGTCTTCCGCAGTATTCTGTCCCGTATCGGTCGCGGGATCAGAGCCAGTGTCCGAACCCGGGTCCATTGCCGAATCCTGATCGGTCCCTGAATCTGTGCTGCCGTCGAGTTGGTCATTCATGTTCGACGAGCCGTAGCAGCCCGTGATCAGAATGCATAGAAAAGCAGCCAATCGCATGTTATCCCCACCATACATTCCGGAGGTTAAAATTAAATCACAGTATTTTCTCAATCTCGGCGATTAATTCCGGGAGGTCCGAATTTACGGTATTCCAGACTATGTCGAGGTTGACATTGAAGTAGGCATGGATAAGTCTGTTTCTCATAGCAATTATATCGGTCCATGGGATGTCAGGGTGAGCGGATCTCGTTTCTTCTGACACAGTGCCGGCGGCTTCACCGACAATTTCGATGCATTTGACAATTGAAAGAACCAGCATCCGGTCCTGATTAAAGACGTCCCTTGATTTGCCTGCTGTGAAAGATACAGCTTCCCGTGCCGCGTCGAGCATGTGCCGCAGGCGAATCTCGTCATTCCTGGGCATAGATAACCTCGGATTGCCTGATCACATCGTCGCGGAAGTATTGACTTAGATCCTCTTTCGTTCGCATGTCCACTTTTCTTCCGCCCATGACCAAAGACAGCTCTCTTTCCATGCCGGCCAGCCGAACGAAGCCCGGCACATGGTTCCGCTCGAATTCAACCAACACATCCACGTCACTTTCAGGTCCGAACGCGTTTGTTAAAATGGATCCGAAAAAGGATAGCCTCCTGATATGATGGTTTTTGCAGAATTCCTCTACCCGTTCCCATGAAATATTGATTTTATCGGTAACTGATTTAAGAGAATGGAGCATTACATATAAAATAGCATGGGTATCGAAATAGGTCAATTATTCAGGTGTCTTCGAGGTAGAGATGGACGTGGTGGAGGCGCCGGGAATCGAACCGAGTCCCCGAGGCCTGATGGGGCGGGTGTGGTGGAGGCGCCGGGAATCGAACCGAGTC
>JBDRLK010000019.1:0-7679 GCA_043813155.1 Pseudomonadota bacterium
GGGGGGGGGGGGGGTCGGCTCGGGCGCAGGCTGCTCCGAGCCTGCCGGCCCGATGACTTCCTCGCCGTCCGTTCCCGTTGCCTGCGAGAAGGCGGTTGCGCAAGGAACAAGGCACAGCAGGACGATGAAATGAAACAGGAAAGACTTCAGCTTGTCACTCATCAATTACCTCTCAGTTATCATCGTAGAGATATCCCCTCGGCTGTTTCGGGACACAGGCCCGGTACATGGGCTTGATCTCGCCCCCCGCTTCGACGAGGTCGTCCCTGCACCGTATTTCCAGTATCCACGGGGGATCGATGAACTCCACCTGTCTCAGCGTTCCCCTGACCAGATCGAGCAGCTTTCCCCTGTGGTTCAATGGATTGAAGTCGGGGTAGGCGTCATGTGTAATGACGAAGACCTTGCTGCCTCCGGCGTTGACGGCCCACTGCCCGTAGCTGTTGTACTGGGTCATCTCGGTGCACCCGGGATCTTCGTCGCAGGCGTCGGCGCAATCCGCTTCAGGCCCTTCCCATTCGACGCGGCCGTCCCTGTTGAAGTCGCAGTTTTCGAACCTGTCCGAAATCATTCCCCCGCGCACCTGGATGAGGCCGGCTTCAAGGGATTCCATGACCGCATTGTCGGCAAGCATGTCGCTGTCGAGGAGCGTGGGCTCGGGAATGGGGCAGTCGTCGGCCGACTGGGGGACTTCGACCCTGCCCTCGGGGTCGATGACCTTCCACGAGGGGAAGCTGAGCTCCGTGTACCCGTAGAATTCAGTCACGATCCCGCTTACGTACTGCAGCACGTCGCACTCGCGAAGCTCCCAGGGCGTGTTGTAATTGTAGGTGTAGAGGTGGTTGAATCCCAGGTCGGGCCTGAGAGGGTCGATGTCGGAAACGTAAAACCCTTCCGTCGATATCCTCGTGACGACGATCGTGCCCCTGTTGATGGTCACGGACTCGCCCATGAGCGGGGAGACGGACGAGTAACCCTGGATGTTCTCGATCCTCGGGTTGAGGAAGAAAAGGGGAGGAGAGACTCCGACGATATACTCCCCCCCTTCCTCGGTATCGTCGTTGAGGTAGGCGCACCCGTTGTCCTGGCCGTAATCGACCAGGCCGTCGCCGTCATTGTCGATGCCGTCCGAACATGCCGCGGTGACTGGGTCGGCGGGCACGAAGCCGATGTCCCTGGCTATGATGTGCGCCTCGCCGAAGGCCAGCCTCACGCCGACGCACAGGTCCCTGCCCGCATTGTCGATCCTGACGTTCTGGCCTATCACCTCGGACTGGCCGCACTCGCTGCACGCGGGAGGATCGCAGTGAATGCCCGTGAGGTAGCCGGGCTGCGCCGCGTCGCCGGGCTGGACGTCGAGCTTGATCCACCCGTCGAAATCGCCGGCAATGGGGCTGATGCTGATCATGAACATCATTCCCGTGGCCGTGAACTCGAGGGTGGTGGTTTCCCCCCAGTCCTCGGATTCATCGAACTTGAGGATTTTCAAGGCCACGGCATCGCCCGATTGCTCGACCGTTCTCGTCTGGCAGCCTCCCGCGGCCGCTGAGGCCAGCACGGATATCGACACGAGGAAGATTGCGGTCCTGCGCAGAAATGTCATGCTCTCAATCCGTTAATATCTGAATTCGTCCGTCTTCTATGCCGGTCGTGGCGACCACGTCGCAGGAATCGGCGCATCGGCACACCCCGGTCTGCATCTGCGTGGCGCCCGGCCCCTTGCAGCAGACGGCGCCTCCGTCCCCGCAGGACGCGTCGGCCTCGCAGTCCTCGCTTACGCTGCACCTGTTGCCGGCCGTCGAGCCGATGCAGGAGAGCCTGGAGCATTCCGCCGCCGCCCAGTTCAGCCACAGGCATCCCTTTTCTTCCGTGTCCTCGGGCCTGACATAGCCGGCCTCTTCTTCGATGGAGAGGTAGAATTCGGCAACGTCGGTCACGCAGCCGCGAAGCACGCAGTATTTTCCCTCTTCCTCCGTGCAGTTTCCGCTGTCGTAGCACGTCGCATCCGCGTCCTCCCAGAACCACATGCCGCCGCACGCGCACATGGCGCCGGACGGGCACGCGTCGTCGCTCGCGCAGGCCTTCGGCTCTATGCAGGGGCTTCCCGTCCTGATGTAGTCGATCAGCGCCTCTCGCTGTTGAACGCCCGAGTCCTGCTGCGAGGTGTTGCGCCTGAGCATGGAGTAGCCGCTTCCGCCGCCTGCAATGTAATTGTTCGTCGCGATTTCATAAACGCCGAAAGGCTCGACCCGCGCTCCTCCCACGAAAAGCTCCCGTGAAAAGGAGCCGTCCCCGTCGTCGATCATTTCCACGCACCCGAACTGGCCGTCGGGGCAGTTTCCGCACCTTACCTTGAACGTCATGCCCGCGATCTGGACCTGGGACTGGCAGCCCCTGATGGACGTCCTGTGCGAGGCGTAATCGAAGAGCTCGATCAGCTCCGAGCCCGTGAGGAACATGGTCGTTATGGTGTTGTCGAAAGGGAACACGTTGATCATCTGTTCGGTCGTCACGGGGCCGGCCGGCAGGTCGGAGCGGATGCCGGTCGTGTTCGTGAAGGCAAGGTCCGTTTCAATGCCGCTTCGCAGCCACATGGCCGTGGCGACCAGGTTCCCGAGCTGCGAGTCGCCTCCGCCGGTCCCGAACCGCGTGACCGTGCCGGGGGCGTATCCAATGAGCTGCCCGGCATTGAACAGCCTTTCCATGTCCCACTGGTAGGGCAGCAGGATATCCGAGATAACGGGGTCATCGGGAACCGTCGAGTCAACGGGAAACAGCGTGAACTCGTTGGAAACGATTTCCCAGTCATTGGGGTCGTCCTCGTAGGGCTGCTCCAGGATCATGTCGATCCTCCCCACGTACTTGGCGAAGGCTCCCGCGTGGGAGAGCACGACGGGCCGCGGCGTGCAGGGGTCGCCCAGCGCGGTCACGCCCTCGGCGCAGTCGAGCACGAGCTTCGAGGGGTTCAGCACGATGTGCAGGTGGCCGCCCACGATGAGATCGATGCCCGATGTCTTTTCGATCACGTCCTCGTCGAGCCACGGCCCCTGGTGCGACACGATGATGATCACGTTGACCTGGGGCCTCAGCAGGTTGACGTAAAACTGGGCCGTTTCGAACGGGTTCATGGGCGTGATCCCGAACTTGTTGCCCGATTCCAGGATCGTGTTCATGGTGGTCGCGTCGCCTATGCCGATCACGCCGACCTTCAACCCCTCCAGGTTGAAGATCACGAACGGCTTGACGAGCCGTCCCAGGTCGTTGACGCCCGGCGTCTCTGAGTAGCGAAAGATGTAGTTTGCCGCGAGGGCCGGGAAGTTGGCGAACCTGTCGAGCTTGTCGGCCAGGTTGTCCGCCCCGGCGTCGAACTCGTGGTTGCCGATGACCATGGCGTCCACGCCTGCTTCCGACAGGGTCAGGAACTCGGCTTCGCCTGAGAAGAAGTTGAAGATCGGCGCGCCCTGGAAGGGGTCGCCGCAGTCCAGGTACAGCGAGCGCCGTGACTTTTCCTTCTCTCTCTTTGCAATGTGGGAGATGCGGGCGATGCCGCCGAACGGCGAATTGGCGGGGTTCAGGCCCAGCCTCCTGTCGACTTCTCCAACGTCCATGTCGTAGGGCAGCAGGCGAGCGTGGATGTCCGCCGTCTGAATGATCGTGAGCTCCACGGGCCGGCCGTCGATGGGGGGATCCTCTCCCTTGAACGTGCACGAGAAGGGAAGCAGGGCGGCGGCAACAATCAGTATCGAGTGCGGCGCGGCACCCTGGGGGGAACGGTTCTCCATGATCAAGAATGAATTTTAGTTTACATGAATTAAATTACAAGTCATAATTTTACATTCTTGTCTTGACGTACTATAATGATTAGTGCATTTTGTTCACCAGAGGTTATAATGAAAAAACAATTCGTTCTATTTGCCGCGTTTATCCTGCTCTCGTGCAGTCAATCGGAAGGCGAGAGGTGCCAGCAGGATTCGGACTGCGAAGGAAGCCTGATCTGCTGCAAGGCCTCGGGATCCACGATCACCCAGAGCGGCGTTTGCGAGCGGCGCGATGACTGCGTCGTAGCCGACGCCTCGACCGACACTGCGGAAGATACGGGGCAGGACATCACGGAGACCCGGGACACGCCGGCCGAGGAAGCCGCGGAGGACCCGGCACAGGAAGAGGTCGAGGAGATGGTGACCGATCCGGCTGCGGAGGAAGCTGCGCAGGATCTGCCTCCCGAAGATCTGCCGGCGGAAGAAGCAACCGAAGAAGACAGCCTCGATGACCCGATGGACGTGGAGCAGGAGGAAGGATGATCATCGCGCGGAGAGCATAATCCATGCATATCCTTTCTCTCGTTCTGGGTACGTTCGCCGTAATCCTGATTTTCATCCCCGGCCTCAACCTGATTTTCTCCCCCATGCTTTCGGCGGGCGCCATCATTATCGGCATCATTGCCAGGATCGTCGGCAGGAAAAAGGCAAAGGAGGAGGACCGGAAGATCGCCATGGGCGGGCTCATCCTTGGGTGCACGGGGATGTTTCTTTCGCTCATGCTTTACGGGTCGTGTTATTACCTGGGCACCCTGTGGTATGAATCCGGCAGGGAGAGCCGCGACCTGGAGGAGAAAAAGGACCTGAAAATGAGAGTCGCCCGGATGGAGAAGGAGCTCGAGGAGAAAATGGCGGCCATGGAAGAGCTGCTTGAAAAAAAGGAAGAAGAGATCAGGAGGCTCGAGGCTCAGGATTCCGGTTCGGACGAGCTCGAGGAATCAGAGGAGTACTTCAGGAAACTGATCGAAAAAAAGGTGGAGATGAAGGAGGAGCTGCGCAAGTGGGAGGAGTGGCTTGAGAAAATGCCGCTGCTGGAGGAGATCGAGGGGCCGGGCGGCTTCGAGCCCCCTGGGGACTACAAGGCAGAGAAAGCGCCGCCCGCGGCCGTCGAGGCCGGAGAAAAACCAAAGCCGAAGGCGACGCAGCCGATCGACATGAAAAATCCTTTCGAGAAGGCGCAGAAAAAACAGCAAGCCAAAAAGATAAAAGTCCATAAGACCCCGGACACGTTCAAGAAGAAGCCCGGAAAAACCGATAAGGAAGTCAAGATCAAGGAATTGAACCCCTACGACTATTTCTAGAATCAGGATGGGTGGAAAAAGGACAGCGCTGCCGGCTCCCGAAACTGCGGGGAGGATGACCGTCGAAGAGTCCATTGCCGGCCGGAGGAGCAGGAGGGATTTTTCGGGCGCTCCCCTTACCCTCGGACAGCTCGGCCAGCTCCTGTGGTCCATGCAGGGCTGCACGGGCGCGGGTTGCCTGAGGGCCGCGCCGTCGGCCGGAGCCACGTTCCCGCTCGAGATTTTCGCCGCGGTCGGGGAGGGCGGCGTCGAGGGACTCGAGGCCGGCGTGTACCGGTACCACGCCGAAGATCACGAGATCGCGCTGTTCATGGAGGGCGATCTGCGACGGCGGATCGCGGCCGCCGCGCTGCGGCAGCTCTGGATCCCGGCGGCGCCCGTGACGATCATCGTTTGCGCCGATTATTCCAGGACCGAGGGGCGCTACGGCCTCAGGGGAAGACAATACGTGCACATGGAAGTGGGCCACGCGGGCCAGAACCTGTACCTGCAGGCCGAATCACTCGGCCTCGGGACCGTGGGTATCGGCGCGTTCGACGAGGACGCCATAGCCCGGATGCTGGGCGTCGCGGGCGCGCTGGACGTGCTCACCATCATGCCCGTCGGAAAGTGCAGGTAGTGCGGCCCTTTATGGGCTGCCGGCGGGGCTTTAGGAGCCGCTCAAAAATTATTTCACCTTCTGGACGCCGATCCATCCCGCCTGGCTGCGTTGCTGCACCCCATCCCTCCTCGACGTAGAACGACTACGCCTCCGTCGGGATGGGGACCCCGCGCCTTGCCCGGCGGGCGCCTCGGCGCCCAGAAGAAGTCGTCGCATGTTTTGTTATACTGTCAACTAAAAATGTGAAATAATTTTTGAGTGACTCCTGAAGCCCCTGCACTACCCGGTTCTACAAGCAATTTAACGTGTTACATTGATTTGAATCGTGCCCAGCAGCAATCAGCTCAACTGAAGCGAGATTTCTCCGGCAGCGAGAGCGCGGATTCCTTCTTCTTCCCCGCTGATATCAGCCTGGAAAGCCGCCTCGATGGCTTCCCGCGAATCGAGCAGCTCGTAGTAAAGATCGAGCACATCGGCGGAGATGAGCTTCCAATCGAGGCCCATGGCTTTTTGAAGGCCCTTTTCCTGCAGCCTGCTTTTCAGCTCGCGGTTTTCGAGGACCTTGATCATGGCCTGTGCATAGGCATTGGGGTCCAAAACCGGCACGAGCATGGCTTCCTTCTCGTGCTTGGTGATCCACTTGAAGCCGTCGATGTCGGATGCCACGATGGGTGTTGCCGTTGCAAGCGCCTCGAGGATGGCCACGCTGCAGGCCGCCTGCTTGGCGGGCACGCAGATAACATCGCTGGACGCGTAGTAGTGAGGCCTTTCGATATCGGATTTTCCAACGAAAATGATATCCTCTCTCAACTCCGCGGGGATCCTGGAAAGGTAGTAGCTCTGCAGGGGCCCGTACCCGATAACCACCATCCTGGCGTCTTTCACGCTCTTTTTCACGATCTCGAACGCGTCGATCATGGTCGAAAACCCGTTGCGCGGATCGAACCTTCCTATGTAGAGGATATTGGGCCTTCCGTCATCCAGCTTCGGCAGCCTTTCTTTCCTCGGGTAAAACCATTCGGTGTCCACGCCGTTGGGGATCAGCTTGAACCTTGCCTCTCCCTCCATGTACCTGCATATGGACCTTATGGATATCGGGGAAACCGCAACGAGGCCGTCCGTGTTGTCGATGATGACCTGTGCCTTCTTCCTCCAGAAGCTGAGCGCGGCGCTCTTCCTGAAATCCGTGTGGAATGTTCCGACGACAGGGGAGGTGATGTACTTCATGCACAGGAGAGGAAGCGTGGGCGTCAGCGGTGAATGAATGTGAACAATGTCGAAAGAATTCTGCTTGAAGAATTCCTCAACTTCCCTGTGAAGCCTCCACCCGATGGTCATTCTGGCGATGGAGCCGTTCGAGTAGATTTCCGTGCTCCTGCCTACGCGGACAATGTTCAGGCCCTGCAGGTCCCCGCGTCCTTTCGAATCGCCGGCATTGGACGTGAGAAGCGTGACCTGATGGCCCATCCTGATCATGTTCCTGGCAAAATTGTAAACGTGCTCGGTAATGCCCCCAAGGGTGGGGTAATAGTATTCGCTGATAATGCAGATTTTCAGCCTATCGCCGGCCCTTATTTTCCTGTGCGTTCTCTTTGGCACCTTCCACAGCTTCAAAGAAGCAAACAGGAATGTAACCCAGAGAACTTTGAACGCATCTCTGATTTTCCAGTACAGGATTTTCGCCACTTTTGCGGCAGAAACTAAAAACCCGGTGTTGCTTTTATTCACTACCTGTTGCATTTTTCACACACTACCTCTACCAGCCATATCCCTTTTTCCCCAAGATTCCCGCGAGATATCGCAATAACTATAATATTTTCGCCTGGTAATAAGCAAATTTCAGGCCAAACCCCGGCCACAAGGGGACAGAGCGCTTTTAACCTCGCTAAAGTGCTCTGTCCCCTTATGCTGGAGTTTCGCCATTTTTTCGTAGCGAGACCGAGATCAGGCCGAGGCGCC
>JBDRLK010000020.1:0-9994 GCA_043813155.1 Pseudomonadota bacterium
GCCGAGGCAGATCGCGAGCGCGCCCGGAGCGACCGACCAAAGCGTACTCGATGTACGCTGCGGGAGGGAGCGAGGACGTAAGCCGCGAGGTGCCCGGCCGATGCGGCCGCAGTGTATAGGTTATTTCTTTACGGCGACTAACCTTGAGTGTCGAAAAGAAAAACAAGGAGCGGGGACAGAGGTCTGTCTGTCCGGCGCAAGGAGGGCCTCGATGAAACTCTTCAGCAAAAGAAACCTCGCTATCGCTGCGCTGGTTTCCTGTATCTGCCTCGTGTGCGGCTTTGAGCTTGCGGAAGCGGCAAAAAAAGATTCCTGCAAGATCTACATCGCGAAGAAGGCCGTGCCGCTGAAAGTGTTCCAGAAGCACTCGGGCACGGCCCTCATGGGCTGGTTCAAGGGAAACAAGACGCTGGAGGTCTGGGAAAGGGACGAGGAGGAAGGCGGGGGCTGGGATTTCTGGATCCTCCTCGTTTTCCAGAAGCCCCTCAAAGCGCTCATGGTCGACATCAGCTTTTACGATGTCGAGGTGTTCCCCAAGCACCTGATCAATACGTTCGAGCTCATGCTCATGAAGAAGGGCGAAAAAATCATTCCCCACAGGATCAAGCTGAAGAAGGGCGAGTTCAAGGCCAACCGCAGGTACATGATGCAGATCAGTGTCAACAAGGTCATCAAGGGAAGCCAGGAATTCAACCTGCGAGGCAGGGGCGTCAAGTACAGCGGCGAGGTCGTGTTCTCCGATGAGGATGCTGGCGTCAAGAAAAAAGAAAAGAAGAAGGAATAAGAAAATATATAAACTTTCCTTGAAAATCCCTCCCCGATAATCATAATACTGGGTAGACATGCCGGATGAGAGCAAAACCATCCTGGTGGTGGAGGACGAGCCGGACATGGCCGCCGGCCTCCAGGATGCAATCGAGATCGAAGGATACAAGGTCATCACCACGGGCCTCGGCAAGGAAGCCATCGGCATCGCCAGGTCCACGCGCCCGGCCTGCGTTCTTCTCGACCTGATGCTGCCCGACTGTGACGGGCTGAAGGTGTGCGAGGAAATCCGTTCATTCAACCAGAGCGTGCCGATCATCATGCTTACGGCAAAAAGCCAGGAGGTCGATAAGCTGAGGGGCTTCAAATGCGGGGCCGACGACTATGTCACAAAGCCGTTCAGCGTGGCCGAGCTTCTCGTGCGCATCGAAGCCGTCATGCGAAGGACAAAGAAGGCGGGCGCAAAAGCGCCGGAAACGTTCAAGGCGGGCAGCAGCGTCATCAACCTCAGGCTCCAGACGGTCACCACGAAGGGCAAGGTTTACCAGCTCGGATACTACGAAGCCGAAATACTCAGGCTGCTGTACGAAAAAGCCAATCAGCCTATCTCGAGAGATGAAATCCTGAACAGGATATGGGGCATCGAGGTCAACCCTTCCAACCGGACCGTTGACAATTTTATCGTCAAGCTCAGAAAGAAAATCGAACCGGACCCGGCGTCTCCGCGCTTGATTCTGACGGTGTACGGCCAGGGGTACAAGCTGGTACTATGAAGATCATTCAGGACAGATCACGGTTCAAGGAGATTCTCAGGGGAAAGATTCGCAAGAATCTTCGAAAATACATTTCGTCCGGCGAGATTATCGCCAGGAGCGGAAAGGACATCATTTCCATTCCGATTCCCAACATCGATATCCCGAAATTCAAGTTCGAAACAAGACAGCAGAAGGGGGTCGGGCAGGGGCAAGGCGAAGTGGGCGATGCCGTTTCAGGCCAGGACGCGGACAGCGCCGAGGGTGCGGGCGCCGCAGGGGACCAGGCCGGCGATCACGCTCTCGAGGAGGAGATATCCATCGAGGAGCTCGCCCAGATTCTCGGCGAGGAGCTCGAGCTGCCCAACATCACGGACAAGGGCAAGGAAAGAATCGTTACGGTCCATGAAAAACTTGTCGGCGTTCGGAGAACGGGACCGGAATCGCTGCGCCACTTCAAGAGAACCTACAAGGAGGCGCTTAAAAGGCAGATTTCGTCGGGGACCTACGATCCCACCAACCCTATCGTTATTCCCGTCAAGGAAGACAGGCGGTACAAATCGTTCAAGCAGGAGGTCATCCCCGAGACCAACGCCGTCCTCATCTACATGATGGATGTTTCCGGCAGCATGGGAGAAGAACAGAAGGAGATTGTCAGAATAGAGTCCTTCTGGATTGATACATGGCTCAGAAGCCAGTACAAGGGAATCGAATGCCGTTACATTATCCACGACGCGACGGCAAGGGAGGTCGACAGGGACACGTTCTTCAGGACAAAAGAGAGCGGCGGGACGATCATCTCAACGGCCTACGAAAAAGCCATCGAAATACTGGACAGCGACTACGCCGAAAGCGAGTGGAACGTTTACCTGTTCCAGTTCTCCGATGGGGATAACTGGTCCAACGAGGACAATAAAAAGTGCGTCGGCCTTCTGAATGACGTCATGCTGCCTCGCAGCAACCTGTTCTGCTACGGCCAGGTGGAATCGCCTTACGGGAGCGGCCAGTTCATCAAGGAGCTCAAGGAACATTTCCCGGACAAACCCAACGTGGCATTGAGCAACATACCCAACAAGAACGCTGTCGTTGATTCGATAAAAGAGTTTCTCGGCAAGGGAAAATGATCAGAAG
Organism: Pseudomonadota bacterium; assembly: GCA_043813155.1. Classification (GTDB taxonomy): domain Bacteria; phylum Myxococcota_A; class Polyangia; order DRWM01; family DRWM01; genus JBDRLK01. Next base: position 2,649 of record JBDRLK010000020.1, read on the forward strand.
AAGCATACTTCCACGGCACCTGCGCATCCTCCAGCAGGAAATCGAGCAGAAGGCGCGCGAGGCCGGGCTCGATTTCTTCACCATCATCTTCGAAATACTCAACTATGACGAAATGAACGAAGTGGCCTCCTACGGCGGCTTCCCCTCCAGGTATCCCCACTGGCGTTTCGGCATGGAATACAACCGGCTGGCCAAGAGCTCGACGTACGGCCTTCATAAAATCTATGAGATGGTCATTAACAACGACCCCTGCTACGCCTACCTTCTCGAGGGGAATTCGCTGGTTGAGCAGAAAATGGTGATGGCCCATGTCCTGGCTCACTGCGATTTTTTCAAGAGCAATTATTTCTTCCAGAATACCAACCGAAAAATGATCGACGAAATGGCCAATCACAGGACCAAGATCGTTTCGATCATGGACAGGGTGGGCATTGAAAAGACCGAGTGGTATATCGATGCATGCCTGAGCATCGAAAACCTGCTCGATGCCGCGCTGGGACCATCGCAGCACCTGAAACCCGGCCGCAGGGCGGAGGACCGCCGGAATGAAGAGCCGGCGGAGCCCGGCCATGGCGAGGCCGTCCTTCAAAAGGCGTACATGGCTCCGTTCATGGCAAAGCCTTCAGGCGCGAACAGGGCGGATGAGCGCGGCGATGAGCCCGAAGTCGAAATCCCGTCCGGAATCCCCGTCTCCCCCACGACGGACGTGCTGGGCTTTCTTCTGAATTACGCACCCCTGCGGGACTGGGAACAGACGATCCTCAATATCATCAGAAACGAAGCCTATTATTATGTCCCCCAGGCGCAAACGAAAATAATGAACGAGGGGTGGGCGACCTACTGGCACTCAAGGCTCATGACGGAAAAATTTCTGGATGCCTCCGAGGTTATCGACTATGCGGACAGGGCCAGCGCCATAACCGCATCGGGAGGCCTCGCGATCAATCCCTACAAGCTCGGCGTGGAGCTTCTGCGGGACATCGAGGAAAGGTGGAACAAGGGCAGGTTCGGTAAAGACTGGGATGAATGCCAGGACAGCGCCTTGAAGCGATCGTGGGACACGGGGGCCGGCCTGGGCATGAAAAAGATCTTCGATGTAAGAAGAATCTACAATGACGTCATGTTCATCGATGAGTTCATGACCGAGGAGTTCTGCCGGGCGAAAAAACTGTTTGTTTTCGGCTACAGCGAAAGGAACAAGTGTTACGAGATCGAATCGAAACAGTTCGGGGAAATCAAGAAGCAGCTGCTTCGAAACCTGACGAACCTCGGGAGCCCGGCTATCGAAGTCGTTGACGCAAACTACGAAAACAAGGGCCAGCTCCTGCTCCGGCATCGACACAACGGAATCGACCTGCGCCTGGATTGGGCCAAGGACACGCTGGCAAACACTTTCAAGATCTGGAAACGTCCCGTCCTCATCTCAACAGTCATGGATGAGACACCCGCCATGCTGAAATTCGACGGCAAGGAGCACACACAGCCCGCAACGGCGTAGCCGTTGCGGGCCGGCCCTCCACCGCCGCCGGTTGGCTCCTCCTCATCATCCCCCACCCCCGGTTGGCTTTTGGCCCCACCATCCCCACCGCAGCCACCGATTGGCTTTTTCTTCCACCACCTCGTCCTCCAGGGGGGTAAATGGCTCTTTCCGGGAAACTTTTTAAATGGATGCTGCGATAGCAGTGTGTCATGAGAGATTTCAGGAAACTAAGAGTGTGGAAAGAAGCTCACAAACTGACATTGGCCGTTTATAAAGCCTCGAGAGCGCTGCCGTATGATGAAGTGTACGGCCTTAAAAGCCAGATGAGGCGGTCATGTGTTTCGATTCCGGCAAACATCGCCGAAGGCTGCGGCAGAAACAGTAAAGCCGAGCTGGTTCGATTCCCGCATATTGCCGCCGGATCGTCAAGCGAGCTCGACTATTACCTGATTCTCGCTCATGACCTCGACTATCTCGCTGACGCCGAGCACAAGCAGCTGAGCGATACTCTTACTTCATTGAAGCGTATGCTCGTTGCGTTCACCAACAAACTGAAGACCTAATCCTGGCGGCGGCGGTGGAAAGCCAATGGATGCGGAGGTCGCGGGAGTGGAGCCAAAAACCAACCGGTGGTGGCGGAGGAGGAGGCGGGCTGAGACTTGAAGGCCGGAGGCCTTCAAGTCTCACGGCATTTCGCCGCTGACGACTTCCATGCCCATGCGGAACCAGCCCATTGAGATGTAAGACCATGTTTCCTTGATCGTGCACTCGTGAATGATGGTTTCATCGAGGCGGTGCCATTCGAGCTCCACGATAACGCCGGCAGTATCCTTTTCTTCGTTGACCTTGATTTCGGTGATTTCATAGTCGACGAACTTGACGTCCTTGTATTTCTTTTTTACTTCCTCGTTGAATTCCTCCATTTTGTCCGCAGGAATATAAGCCTCCATTTCCTGGAATCTTTTCCAGCGCAGCGCATCGTAAAACACGAGCGTATGCTGGGAGAGCTTGCCTTTCTTGGAATATTCCGCGCCGCACCCCTGAAGCGAGAGCAGGAGGACCGGCAAAACGCCGACGAGCAGGTTCACTAAAACTATTGCGCGCATTGTAAAAAGCCTTCCCGGGTGTGAGCCGTCACACCCTCTGTGCCGCCTCAGTGCTGCACGCCCTTCGGCGTGCCCGGCAGCTGCGCGCCCCCGGCGCGCTTATTCTCGAGGCGGGCCAGGCTTGTCCCGCGCGAAGCCGGGGGAGCCGCGCCTGCCCGCAGCTACAGGGAGCAGGCCAGCTCCTCCCTGTTATCGAGGTAGCTTGCCATGATAAGAGCGTCCTCGCAGTTGTCCGAATAATACCCTTTCCTTATGCCTTCAACCCTGAATCTCAGGCTCCTGTAAAGCCCCAGGGCGGCTATGTTCGATTCCCTGACCTCGAGGGTCACGTACTTGAAGTTGTTTTCCCTCCCGTGCTCGATGAGCGAGGTCAGGAGGCGCCTCGCTATCCCCTGCCGCCTGAACTCGGGATGGACGGCGATATTGAGAATATGCATCTCGTCGTATATTTCCCAGAAGAGCAGGAAGGCCACAGGAACCCTGTAGCCATCCGGATAGAAGCCCCACATGGTCGACCAATCGTGCTGAAGCTCCTCCACGAACACGCTCGAGGGCCATGGCGTTGTATAAGATCCCCTCTCTATCGTTATGATCGTGTCGAGGTGTGTGAGCTTCACCGGCCTGATACAGGGATCCATGGGTTTCATTTCTCCGAATTCTCGATCAGCCTCATGACTTCCACGGCCATCTGCTTGTCGGCTTCCGGCCTTGCCACCACGATCTTTACCTTTGATCCCTTGCCGGTAATCTCAGTGGCCTGCTTGATGTCGTCCTCGTTCTGATTCTCGTCGATCGCGAGCCTCAGGATGCCGAGCTTCCCGATGAGCGTTGTCCGAAGAGCCGGAGAATCCACACCCAGCCTGCCCGAGATAATGAGCATGTCTATGCCGCCCAGCAGGGCGACGAGACCTGCGATGGAGAAGGTAAGCCTGGCCAGGAACATGCCGACGAGCGTGTTGATATTTCCCTGCCTGATGGCGTCAACAAGCTCTTTTATCGAGTCAAAACCATCTTCAAAGTTTTTCACGCCGCACTCGTTCGACAGGCACTCGAATATATCTTGGTAGGACATTCCCGTGCTTTCGGCCATTCCCTTGATCGCGGCCGGATTTATCGCCCCGCAGCTTCCCGAGGAAAAAACGCTGCTCGCGCCTCCGAACTCATGGGATGAGCCGATGATCGCTCCCCCTCTCATCGCGGTAATCTGCGTAACCTCGTCGATATCGCAAATGACGATCCTCCTGGGCAGTGTGTGAAGGAGTTTCCTGGTGTTTTCGATTATTGATTTGAATCTCAGCGCGCCGTTCGTGAATTTATTGATCCTCCCGCCTGCCGAAAGCTTGTTATGCACGGGATACATCTTGACTTCCGGCTGAATGATGTAGTCCATGAACTCGTCAAAAATCACCGCATGCTCAACCTTGAAGAAGTGTTCCGTGGACGCTTCGATCAGCCCGATATCGTTGGACAGGTCATCGCAGCTTTTTTCGTCGGAGTCGATCTCCTTCAGCTTTTCGAGGAACGCTTGTGTGACCACCGTGTGGCCTTCAATCGCCGCGGGCCTTTTCATAAGCTGATACCCGATCGCGTTGATTTCGACCTCGTAACCGTTCAGCCGGTTAAATCCCCTGGAAGCCAGCTTGATGATGTCATTGATTTTCTTGATTGCGTCATCATATCCCGCGGTCTTGCTCCTTCCCCTGCCTCCCCCGAATCCGTACGAGTAGACATGCTCGCCCACACCGCTGGAGACACCTGAAAGGCTGCCTTTTATCAGTCGCGCGGGGACGGGCTCATCCATGTTCCACACATGGTAGATCAGTTCCGGGAAGCTGTTTTTCATCGTCAGAACAAACATTACTCCCCCTCGTAAAACACCCAGATGCGGTATCGCTTCTTGTAGTCTTCGATGAGACCTCCGCGAAAATACTGCTTTTCAATTTCAAAATCTTCAGCTGCGGCGTCAGAAAATCCCGCCGCATCCATGTGAAACTGCGCGTCAACATACTGGTCGACAAGCGCGGATTGTTCCAGCCAGGACTGGACCTGCTTGCTTGATATGGAAAGCTTCGCAAGCTCGGTGAAAAACTCATCCTTGCTCTGAAAATTCTCCGTATAGGCTCTCAGCTTATTCTTGTACAGCTTCTTGTCGGGCTCTTTTGAGCCGAGGCGCTGCAGCTCCATGAAAACGACCATCTCGTCGATCATGGCCTCCAGAACCTCGGACCGCAGCTGCTTGCTGATGGTTCGATCAAGCCCGTCTCTGCCGTACCTGAGAACCGACTCGAGCCTGCACTTGGCCTCGAGCTCCCATCTCGTTATGACGGATACTGATTTCTGCGAGGGAAGCTTGGCTGCGATGACGGCAGCGGTCTCGTCGAGCAGTACCTGCTCGCCGCCCAGCCCCAACAGGGAGACGCTGAAAACGAGCAGCATCCCCGCTTTTGCCGTGTGATTCATTTTTTCGTCAACCTGCGCGGCTCCTCATTGAAAAATAGAGGTATCGATCTGGGCGCCTCTCTGCCTCTTTCCCTCTATGAACGATGGAACGGTTCTGGTGGACCTGAACGATCCTGAAATCTCTCCGTTTTCATCGACTTCCCTGACTTCGTACTGAAAGATCGGCTTTAAAATGATTCTGCCGTCCCGCCCGATCTGGATATCGGAAACAACCGACACTTTGTCGCGCCTGTCCATCATTCTCGTGTAACCGACCACCAGGCTGAAACCCGCCACGGCCATCTTGATCATGCTTTCGCTGTCGAGATCCGGGAATTCATTGAAAACAATCTGCTTCAACTTTTCAATGCTGTCGAGCGGACCCGGCTCCCGGATGGAAGCAATAACGATCACTTGAGAGCTCGCGCTCATTCTGGCCACGCGCAGGACCTGGGCTGAAGATATTTCTCCTGCAAAAATGACGGTCGGCTGGAAAGAGGGCAGAACGCTGGAAAAATGTTCGCCTGACCTTGAAAACGAAAACGTTTCCGTGCCCTCTCCGGCCATTTTAAAATACAGATCGGTATCGATATTCTCGATCGGTTCGTTCCCGCATTGTACAACGGCTATGCGCTCCCACCCGGGAAGCGAGGAAGCGAGGGCGGGCATGAGCGTTTTGTGGCTCAGGCACAGCGGGTCGGCGATGAGAATGCCCCTGCGCATCTGCAGGCAGTACTGGAAAAGGGCTTCCATTTTCGACGACATGATGTCGTGCTTCACGAGGTTTTCCAGATTGACGGGCATGAAATCCGGGGGCTTGGCCACGGACAGGGTCAGGCCCCCTCGTGCAAGCGGCGGAGAGACCGCTTTCACGGACGCCCCATTCAGGCTGCCCGTTACAATGGGATCGCCTTCCGATGACGACGATCCGGACATGTGGATGAGCTTTCGGAGCACAAATGCCCTGGACTCGGGTGAAATAAAAGGATCGAGAAGGGTTGTGGGGCCCTGTTCATTGAACAAGACCACGTTGCCGGACGGAAGGACTGAAAACTCGCGTATCGACGGGTTCGCCAGCAGGTCATCGATGGGGCCCAGCCCCAGAAGCTCGGATTGGAGCAGCTCGGTTATCTCGTGCGGCTCGAGGCTGGACGGAACCGTTCCCGAATCGAGCTGCTTGTCGACAACCTCCGCAATGATCCTGCTGGACTTTTTGCTGAAATCTTCACTGCCCAGGGAATGCATATCGATCTTGTCCAGCGCCAGCTCATCGTGGATCTTCCTGTATATTGCAGCGTACACCTTCCTGATTTCCTCCGTATCGTCCTGGTGCTCCATCGGCGCCGGCGCGGCGGCCTGCTCGACCTTCTGGCTGCCGGCTTTTTTCTTCCCCTTCCTTGTTGACCGTTGTTTTTCCTGCACGATCTGCGCCGGAGGCTCGGGTGGCAGAGCCGGAGGCGCCGAAGCCGGGCGTTCGGAAGGAAGCGGCGGCGGCATCGAAGCCGACTGTCTCGACGGGAGGGGCGGCGGTCCCTCGACCGTGGGCCTGAACTGGGCCGGTGTCTCTACTCTTCCGCCTCTCTCCGTGGGCTCGATGATCTCGTGCACTCCCGACAGCTCAGCCACCTCCTCGTCCTCGAAACACACTTTCAGCGCGAAATCGCTTACAAAGATGTTGTCATGTATTCCGACCACCACGGGCCCCGTGATTTTCTGGCCGTTCACAAAGGTCCCGTTCGTGCTGCCAAGATCGGTCAGCACGCACTTGTCGCTCACGACCTCGACCGTTACATGCTGCTTTGAAATATTGCTGCGCGGCAAAATGACGTCATTCCTGGCCGATCGCCCGATCGATATAAGAATTTTTTCGAACGTTAAATCCCTCGGCGCTCCGTTTTTTTCCCTGACCTGAATCTTAATCATCTTTTCAAGCTCCAAACCTTATATAATTAAACAAATCGAAAGCAATATCAATAGATAAAAAAGCTATTGGGAGGCGGTGGTGAAGCCAAGGGAGGTGGCGGCCGCGGAGGCGGCGGGCTATAGCTTTACTTCTATCTGGCTCTTATGGGCGATGATCTCGAACTGGGGTACGGATTTTCCATTAAAATATATAATGAACCTCGACCCGTCGTCCCGCTTGAGCGTCTTCATGCACCTTATTTCCTTACCCTCGAAATCCTTCCTGCCCTCGGGCTGGTAGGGCCGGGCTCCCTTGATATCGATGACGAGACCGGCCGGGTCCGTCAGGAGGTAGTGCTTGAAGCCAAGGATTTCCCCCTCGACCTGCAGGTGAACCGAATTCTTGCCCAGACCCGGTA
>JBDRLK010000021.1:0-7896 GCA_043813155.1 Pseudomonadota bacterium
TGACGGGGACCCCGCGCCTTGCCAGGCGGGCGCCTCGACGCCCAGAAAATGTCATTGCATGTAATGAGAACATTAGCCCTTATTCTGTGAATCTATTTCTGAGTGCGCCCTTAGCCTCCCCTACCCGGGTCCACGGGAGGCAAAAGTCTCCCCTGCCCGGGATTTCGCGTTTTTCATTTGTCCTTTTTGTCCTTTAGCAGCCTGGCCGTCGGCTTGACGATCAGCTTGCCGCCGCTGCCCGTTACGAGCGGGATTTTGTGCACTTTGCCGCCGCCCGGCTCGGCCAAGGCAAGGGCCGCGGGTTCCTCGCCCCGGCGGTCCGGGGCCAGGATGTTCCCGGCCGACTCGTCGAAAAGCACTTCCGGCGCAAGGACCCTGCCCCTGAGGGAAGCTCCCTCGATAATGCTGACGGGCTCGGCGCTCTCCAGCGTGCCGGCCATGGCCCCTTCGATGATCGCGCTGCGGCACCGCACGTTTCCGTCAATCCTCCCGCCCCTGCGGATTCTCACGGCTCCCCTGACCTGCACGTCTCCCGAAAGCTGGCCCTCGACGGCCAGGTCCCCGTCAATCGTAAACGTGCCCGACAAAACATTGTTTTTTTCAACCAGCATGATTCACCCGTCCGCTTCTTCCTTTGACAAATCGATCTTAACGCTTTACAAGACCATTCAAAGTAGGATAAATAACGTGCTTACCAGAATTTGTAAACAGGTTTTTTCAACCAATTGGAGCCGCCTGCCCTGGCTGTAGCCCGGCAGAGCCGGGTAGTGCAGGGGCGTTAGCTCCGCCAAGGCGGCCCACAAAGGGCCGCACTACGGATTATAAGCAAAAACGTAAACGAAAGGCTCCAAAAACAAGGAGGTTACCATGACGGCAAGAGACTATTTCGAGAAGGACTCCCCGAAGATGCTCGTGGAAAAGAAAGCCGTGGCGCTCGAGGTCGGGGCCATTTACCAGTTCAATGTTTCCGGCGACGGCGGCGGCAGCTGGATCGTCGACCTCAAGAACGACCCCCCCTCGGTGAAAGAGGGAACGGCCGATGCTTCCGACTGCGTTGTCGACATTTCCAACGACGACTTCATCGGCCTCATCACGGCCGAGAACAAGATGACGGCCGTCATGCAGCTGTTCCAGTTCGGCAAGATGAAGGTTTCCAACCCCGGCCTCGGCATGAAGATCACGAAAGTCATGTTCGGATAGCCGCGCCGCTGGAAAATCTTTCCGCTCTGATTGCAAATTTCTGATTGAATACTATATTTCCCCTAAGATGAAGAGGTTTGCCTTTGTTCTGTTTTTTTTGCTTGGTGTCCATGCCGCGAACGCGGGGGCGGAAAAATCCTGGACGGTGCTGGTCTTCCTCAACGGGGAGAACAGCCTCTGGCGGGCCGCCATTGACGACTTCAATGAAATGGAGGTGGTCGGGTCCACGGACGACGTCAACGTCCTCGTCCAGATCGACATGCCGGTCTCCATGTTCGGAAGTCCGCCCTTCAACGACACGCGCCGCTATTATATCGACCGGGACCCCGGCGGCGACGACAGCGGCTTCGTCTCAACGCAGGTCTGGCCGGAATCGGGCACGCGGGAGCTCGACATGGGGAGCGCCTCCGTGCTTTCGGACTTCGTGATCTGGGGCATCGACAACTATCCCGCGGACCATTACCTCGTGGTGATCTGGAACCACGGCGACGGCTGGCGCGCGTCGCCCTATGAAACCGGCGAGCCCTTTCCCCTCAAGGAAATCAGCGACGACGAAACATCCGGCTCGTCCATCAGCATCGCAAGGGGCGAGCTCGAGGAGGCCATGGCCGCCGTGACCGGCCGCCTGGGCCGGAAGATCGACGTGCTCGGCCTCGACGCCTGTCTCATGGGCATGTGGGAGGTGGACGTTGTGCTCGAGGATTACGCGGATTACGTGGTGCAGTCCGAGGAAACGGAAAACGAGGAAGGCTACGACTACACGGCCCTCATGAACCGCCTGGCCGGCGCGCCCCTCTCGAGCGCGGAAACCGTTTGCGCCTCCGTTGTCGAGGACTCGATCGAATCCGTGGGCTCCACGCTCTCGTGCATCGACCTGGGCCGTATCGGGGCCGTGTCCACGGGCGTGGACAACCTGGCCGCGGCCGTCATGGACGCCATGGACACCGCCGAGCTCGGGCTTCGCGCGGCCGCGGGCGACGCGGTCCGCTTCGGGGACGGGGATTTTGCGGACCTGTACAATTTCACCGAAAGGCTCATCGCCGCGGCCGCGCTGCCGGCATCCGTGCACGAAAGCGCCGGCGCGCTCCAGGATGCCCTCGACGACGCGATCGTGTCAAGCGAGGCGCGCGGCCGCTACCGCAATGCCCGCGGCATTTCCATCTACCTGCCCGCATCGGACGAATGCCTGTCCTACGACGAGCTGTACACCGAGGGCAGCGGCACGCTCTGGACCGGGTATCGCTGGGACGAGATGATCTGCTCCTTTTCCTGCGTGATCTGCGCGCCCGATGCCTACGAGATCGACGACACCCATGAAGAGGCCAAGGAAATCCTCGTGGGCGAGGTGCAGGAACGAAATCTCTATCCCCTTCACGATCTCGATCACGTCCTGGCCCGCGTCGTGCAGGGGACCGAGTATTCCTTCTTCACCGGGGGCGACGTGGACATGTACATGGTCCTGCAGCGCTTCGAGGACCATCGCCAGATCGCCAGGGACGACGACAGCGGCAGCGAAAAAAACGCCCTGATCACGTGGACCGCGGATGCGGATGACTTTGTTTTTCTGAAGGTTCTTCACTGGGGCACCACCGTGGGGTATGGCGCTGAAACAGGGGCGTACACGCTCCACATGGTCTCAAACAACTGCGATCCCGCGCTGGCGCCGGCGTGCAACACCCATGGCGTGTGCGACGGAACTCTTCGCGTGTGCGAGGACGGCGCGTGGGGCTGCGACTATCCTCCCGAGTTCGTGGACGAGGATGCCGCCTGTGACGGCCTGGACAACAACTGCGACGGGCTCGTGGACGAGGGCTACGCGCCTTTCACCTGCGGCCTGGGCGAATGCGTCAGCGAAAGCATCTGCATGGTGGGCCTCGAGGACTGCCTTCCCCGCGAACCGCAGGCTTCCGCGGACCTCGCGTGCGACGGGCTCGACGAAGACTGCGACGGGCTCGTGGACGAGGACGCCGACTGCACGCCCTGCGCGCCTGAAAACGCCCCCGAATGCATGCACGACGGCGTGTGCACGAACACCATCCCCTCGTGCACGGACGGCGAGTGGGATTGCGATTACCCGGAAACCTACAGCGAAACCGATGATAACTGCGATGGGGTCGACAACAACTGCAACGGCCGGATCGACGAGGACAGGGATTGCGATGCGAGCGACGCGGTCATCCGCCCGTCCGGATCCGGCGTGGGCTGCAGCATCATGATGGTGAGGTAATTCACAAGGAGAATGTAGTGCGGCCCTTTAGGGCCGCTTCTTGGCGGGGCATAAAGCCCCGCAGCTACGAACGATTACATAGCCATGGTTGTTTCGAAAGAAGAAAGATCGCAGAGCGAGGTCGCCACCCTCGTACATTTCGCCAGGAAGGGGATGCTCACCGGGGAGATGGTCGAGGCGGCCGAAAAGGAGCACCTGTCCCCCGACGAGATCATGGAGGGCCTGGCAACGGGCCGGATCATTGTCCCGGCCAATATCCGTCATCGCAACCTCAGGCCCGTGGCCGTCGGCCGGCCCTGCAGCTGCAAGATCAACGCGAACATCGGCGCGTCGAGCATCACGGCGGACACGGGGTTCGAGCTGGAGAAGCTGCACGTGGCGCTGCGCCACGGCGCTGACACGATCATGGACCTGTCGTCGGGAGGCGATATTGAAAAAATACGCCGGGCCATGCTCGAGCAGTGCACGGCCCCGTTCGGGACCGTGCCGATCTACGAGGCCGTAGACGGGATCGAAGACCTGGACGCCCTCACGGGCGACCTTCTGATCGAAACGGTCAGGAACCACGCCCGCCAGGGCGTGGATTTCGTCACGATCCACAGCGGCCTTCTCAGGGAGCACGTTCCCCTGACGCGCGATCGGGTCACGGGCATTGTCAGCAGGGGCGGAAGCATCCTTGCACAGTGGATGACCTACCATGAAAAAGAGAACCCTCTTTACGAGCGGTTCGACGAGATCCTCGACATCTGCCGCACATATGACCTCACGCTCAGCCTTGGGGACGGCCTGCGTCCCGGCTGCCTGGCCGACGCCAGCGACGATGCCCAGTTCGCCGAGCTCGGGACGATCGCCGCGCTCGGAAAACGGTGCAGGGACGCGGAGGTCCAGGTCATGATCGAAGGCCCGGGCCACGTGCCCCTCGACCAGATCAAAATGAACGTGGAAAAGCAAAGGCAGGCCTGCGACGACGCCCCCTTTTACGTGCTGGGGCCGATCGTCACGGACATCGCCCCGGGCTACGACCACATCACGAGCTCGATCGGCGCGACGCTTGCCGCGTTCTACGGCGCGTCGCTTCTTTGCTATGTCACGCCCAAGGAGCACCTCGGTCTGCCCGACGTGGAGGATGTCAGGGAGGGCGTGATCGCCTTCAAGATCGCGGCCCATGCGGCCGACGTGGCGCGAAAGATCCCCGGCGCGCGGGACAGGGACGACGCCATGAGCCGGGCTCGCTTCAACTTCGACTGGGAAGAGATGTTCGCCCGCAGCCTCGACCCCGATAAGGCGAAAAAGTTTTTCGAGGGCACGGGCGAGGAGTTCTGCGATCATTCCACGAACTATTGTTCCATGTGCGGGCCGAAGTTCTGCGCCATTAGGCTGACGCGCGAGGTTCGTGAAAGCGAAGAAAAAAAGAAAAAAACATGAAAAAAAGGCAAGCCAAAAAAACCGCCCCGGGCCCCGACAGCGTCGACCGCGGCCTTCTCGTTACCAAGCCCTACGCGTACGCGGGCCGGCGGGACGTGGAGGTCCTGATCGAACAGCCCGAGTTCACATCCCTGTGCCCCATGACCGGACTTCCGGATTTCGGGACCATCACGATCACTTACGCGCCCGGGAAAAAGATCGTGGAGCTCAAAAGCCTCAAGCTGTACCTGCTGCAGTACCGCCAGGTGGGAATTTTTTACGAGCACGCGGTCAACCGGATCCTCGACGACCTGATCAAGGCCGCGGCGCCGCAGTGGATGGAGGTCCGGGCCGGGTTCACTGCCCGCGGCGGCATGACGACGAGCGTCACGGCCTTCTACGAAGTGTAATCCTCCACCCATACGCCGGGCAGGGTAGGCTTAAACCGCAACACCTTATTAAGCGGGTCGCCCGAGCAAAGAGAGGGCGACAACCTCCCGCAAGCCTGTCTCCTCGGGCGGCTAAAGCCGCCCCTACCCGCCTTTGAGTGAAAAACCTTAAACTTTCAGCGCGGCGAGCTCGTCCGTTGAAATGAAATCGGCAAGCCTCTCGTCATCCTTAATGCCGGCAATGCATGAATCGAGGCTGATGTTGTAGGCCTCGGGCGTCAGGTCTCCGCCAACGAGAAGATAGCGCAGCAGCACGCAGCCCGTGAGCACGACGTCGTGCAGGCAGTAATTGCGGATCTTGTCGAGGTTCCCTTTTTCGAATTCCTGCTGCACCTTGCTCCCCTCCATGCCCTTTTTTCCGGCAAGGCCCACGAGATGCGACATGTTGTCCAGGCTCGTGTACGAAGCCGCCCCGTACTCCGCCAGGATGTCGCACAGGTCGAGGTGTTTTGTGGGAGAATAGCGGCGGCTGTACTCCGATGTTTTCACGAACCATTCCATGTTCAGGCCGTACTTCATGGACCTGAGCATGATCACCGGCAGATCGAACCTGCGGCCGTTGTAGGAAACGAGCACGGGCTTGTTGCGGGCGACAAAGGCGTTGAAATCCTCGACCACGGCCTTCTCCTCCTTGCCTTCGCTGAAGATCCCGAGCTTCTTGAAATAGAAGCGCTCGCTCAGCCACAGAACGCCGATGGTGATGATCTTGTGCCGAAAGGTTGGCGGAAACGATTTGCCTTCATCCTCCTTCTTCTCTTCTTCCCCGGGTCCGCACTCGGGAACCGTTTCAATGTCAAAGACGAGATATGATTTTTCCATTATTCCACCCCCGCTCCCATGCCTTGACCGACATCAAGAAGCATTTTCAATATCACGTAGACCGTGTCGAGCACCTGCTCGGGCACGGTCAGCTCCACGGCCACGACCGACTCCACGGTCTCGACCTTGAGGCCCTGCTTGAGCTGCGTGAACATCTCGCGCAGGAACGCCAGCGCGCCGGGAGGGGAGTCGAACAGCTTTCCCAGCTCGGCGGCGAACTTTTTCGCCGCTTCCTCGTTGCCATACACGGCCTCGGCCACGACCAGAACGTCCCTTGCCACGGCCGCCTGCACGGCGCCGATCGTCATGCCCTCGGAGTCGATCGTGCCTTCCAGCTCGGAAACGTAGTCGGTGTGCGTAAAATCCATGTACAGGGCGATGCAGGGCTCCCTTTCCGCGAACGCCTCGTTCCCGGCCAGCCGCGCAAGATGCTTTGCTATGGCCGTGCGGTTGTCGTTCTTCCTGGACATCTGCTCGAGCCACGCTTTTGCCTCCGCCTCCGTTGCCTTCAGGATGGCCACGGTCATCGGGTCCACCTGCACGGCCGCGTACCCGCCCTCCTCCATGATCACGGCCTTTCTTCCCTTGATCTCGCCGTGGCGCATTGACGAAGGGTCAGGCAGGTGCTTGATGGCGGCGTACACCCTGGCCACGGCCGCGACCAGGTCCGCTTCCTGCCCGTAACGCACGAGAATAACGATATCATCTTTAAATGCCTCGCCGCGGTTGGTCACGAACGCTTCGGTGATGTCGTAGATCGGGTCAAATCCGAATTGCGCCTTCATGTCCTCCAGGCTCAGGCCCGCGTTCTCGGCCACTTCGCCCTTGAGGATGTCGAGCCCCAGCTGAACGAGCGGAACGTCGAAGAGGGTTTCGGGCTTCAGGTGGACGGCCAGATCGCTCTCGGGCGTCAGCGCGCTGAAGAGCGGTATGGGGCCCTTGGGCACGTCCGAGGGCGCAACCAGGGCCGGCTGCTTGGGCCCGCAGGCCGCGGCGGCCAGCAGGAAAAGAACGGCAACGGCAGGGACAAGCGCCTGGCCTTTTTTCTTCAGCATGGGTTCTCCTATTGAAATATTATTCAAAACTTACTATCAAATGTCATTGGGAATTACAACTCATAACACTATCATTAACACCCCGGGCGGGGGAGCCTGAAGGCTCCCCTGCCCCCCGAGGTGGGTAGACAGGACAAACATGATCGGCAGGCTGCATGGACAGATACAGGAAAAGGGCGATGACGGACAGGTCCTGATGGACGTGGGCGGCGTGGGCTTCGAGGTCCTCGTTCCACGGAGCGAGGCGGCGAAGCTGCCGCTGGCTCCGGAAAGGACAACGCTCTTCATTCATCTGAGCGTGCGGGACGACGCCATCACCCTGTACGGGTTCCCTTCGCGGGCCTACCTGCTCGTGTTCAAGCTTCTTATCAAGGTGAAAAACATCGGCCCCAGGCATGCCGTCAACATCCTGTCCGCCTTGAAACCCGAAGAGGTGGCGGCCGCCCTTCAACGGGAAGACAGCGATAAATTCAAGGCGGTATCGGGAATCGGGAAAAAGACAGCGGACATGATCATCCTCGAGCTTCGCGACAAGATACGCAAAACGCGCCTCAAGGCGCCTTCCGAGGAGCCGCTCCTGAAGGGGAAGCTCCAGGATGTTCTCTCAGCGCTCCTTCACCTCGGGTTCAAGCAGGACGAAGCCGGGAAAGCGGCCAATGCGCTGCAGGCCATGGAGAAGGACGGGGCGGGCGTTGAAGAAATGATCCGCGAAGCTCTCAGCGGGCTCACAAAGTAAGGGCGG
>JBDRLK010000022.1:0-18013 GCA_043813155.1 Pseudomonadota bacterium
CCGACCTGTCGCTGAAAGAAACGGGCCAGCCGGACAGGGCCGCCGAGGCCTACGAGAAGGTATTCGCACTCGATGACTCCAACGTCGAGGTTATCGATCTTCTCATCGACCTGAAGTCCGAGCGTGAGGACTGGGACAGGGTCATCGAGCTGATCGAGCGGCGGATCGATTACACGCCGGATCACGAGGAGGCCGCCAAATACCGGTTCAGGCTGGCAAACCTGATGACCGAGGTGAAGAAGGACGACGAGAGAGCCGTGGAGATCTACAGGGAGGTCCTCGACATCGACCCGGGCAGCGGTCCGGCCGTCGAGTGGCTCGAGCATTTGTACGATAAGATGGAGAAATGGTTCGACCTGAAGGATATTTATATCGACAGGATCGACAGGACCGCGGAGCCCGGGGCGCAGTTCGCGTTTCTTCTGAAGCTCGCAGGCCTGCTCGAATCAAAGGTCGAAGATGTGGACGGCGCCATCGATTACCTGATGAGGGCCTATGAAATCAACCCCGCATCGGCTGACGTGATATCTTCGCTGGAGCGGCTGCTCTCAGCTTCGGGACGCCTGGAAGACCTCATCGATCTTTTGCGCAAGCGGGCCGAGCAGCTCGAGGAGTCCGATCCGGAGTCGCACCTGGAGCTTCTCGTGCGTATCGGCGAGATATATTTCCGTTCCCTGAACTCGCCGGACATGGCCGTGGAGTACTACGAAAGGGTCCTCGAAGCGGATGCGGAGAACTCGTCAGCCCTTGCGGCCCTTGCCGCGATCTATGAGTCCAACGAGGAGTGGCCCAAATGCATCTCCGCGCTCGACAGGGCGGCCGGAGGGACCAAGGACCTGCAGGAGATGGGGAATATCTTTTTCAAGATCGGCACCATCAAGAGAGAGAAGATGGAAGATCTCGACGGCGCTCTCGAAGCGTACAATGCCGTGCTCGAGGTGAATCCCGATCATCCGCGGATCCTCGACACGCTGCTCGAGTATTTCACGGTGCGGGAGGACTGGGGCAGGTACGCGAGCGTGCTCGAGCTGAAGCTCCAGAAAGCCGGAGAAAAGTCGGAGAAAGTCGGCGTCCTGCTGCAGATCGCCAAGGTGCTCAAGGAAAAGCTCGACGACAGCGTGAGGAGCCTGGCCTACGTGGAGCAGGCCCATGACCTCAATCCCGAGGACCTGAAGATCAAGAAGATGCTCATTGACGCCTATCTCGATGCGGGCGACAACGACAGGGCCGCGGAGGTCATAGAAAAGCTGATCGCAGCGGAGAGGGAGAAGGGCGTCAAGAGGTCCAAGGATCTTTCGGTGTACCTGCACCTCCTTGGCAGGGTATACGAGCAGAGGGGGAAGATCGACGACGCCATCGCCAAGTACGAGGAAGCCAACAAGGCGGATCTTTCCAATTTCGCCGTCAATTTCAACCTGGGTCTGGTCTACGATAAGCAGGGCGCCAGCGACAAGGCCATGAAGATCCTCCGGCCCCTCCTTCTCCAGAACCTCGAAGACACGGACATCGAGAAAGCCGAGGTCTATTATATTCTGGGCAGGATTCACGCGGCAAAGGGGGAGAAACAGAAAGCCGTCAACATGCTGGATCGCGCCCTTTCCGCCAAGCCCGACCATGCCGAGGCAAAAGCGCTCCTGGAAGAGGTGAGGAGCCGGTAGAAAAGTTGGTGCTGCACGCCCTTGGCGTGCCCCTTCTTGCGTTGTCATTTTGTCAATCCCGGTAATCATCAGTGAAGTATTTGACATGAAATCAGGCTCATAGGGTGCTGCACGCCCCTGGCGTGCCAATGAAATTGAACGATGAGGCGGGCCAAGGGCCCGCAGCACCACGCGAATTTAGCATAAAATAGGTTGTTTTTCCTGCGACTTGCGGATTGGCCGCAATTTTGCTAATAATACACCCCAATGAATGTAAATCGATACCTGCTGGGCTGTTTTTTCGTCCTTGCGCTCGCGGGGGGGGGCTGCGCCAAGAAATTCATTCCCAACACGACCATCAAGGACAACCCCTTTAACAGGGAAGTGGTGAAATTCTGCGAGCAGTACCGTCTTGCAGTGGAGGGGAAGAACACGGGGAAGCTGCTCATGATGGCGTCCGCGGATTATTATGAGGACGGGGGCACGCCGACGGGTGAGGATGACTTCGATTATACAGAACTCAGGGACGTCCTGGTCAAGAGGTTTGAAAAAATCAAGACGATCCGGCACGACATCAAGTACCGGCACATCACCGTCGATGGAAAGTACATCAACGTGGACTACACCTGGAGCGGAAGCTACCAGATAGAGGGAGCCGACGGCCAGGACCACTGGTTCAGGAAAAAACAGGACAACAGGCTCGTCCTGGTGCTGGACGACGACTCCTTCAAAATAGTCAACGGAATGTAGGGCCGGCCGGGAATTTCCTCCCTTTTATAGACATGCGAGAGGAAAAGCTGTAAGAATCTTACAGGTTTTTCCGTCATGACCGAGCCGAAAACGCAAGAGGTGAAAGAGGTCAAAGAGGCGTCCGCCGGGTTCTCCCGGTCGGCGTGCCTCCCCTATTTTATCGTGGCATCCATCCCCCTTGCGCTCTACCTGCCCTTCCTGGGGCTGCAGGGGCTGTGGGACCCATGGGAGACGCATTACGCGGAAGTGGCGAGGAGAATCCTTGTCGACGGGGACTGGATCACGCTGCGGTGGCACGACGAGCTTTTCTTTTCCAAGCCCGTCTTGCTGTTCTGGACCATTGCCGCTTCGTTCAAGGTGTTCGGCGTGAACGAGTGGGCCGCAAGGCTTCCCATTGTCCTTTTCTCGACGGCGGGAGTCACTCTTGTCTTTCACTACGCTAAAAAGCTTTTCAGCCTCTGGCCCGCGGCGGCCGCCGCCTGCGTCCTCGCCTGCACGCCCTACTGGGCCATGATCTCGAGGCAGGCCATGACGGACATGGAGTTCGTCGCGCCCGTGAGCGTGGCCATCCTCGCCCTGGGCACCACCCTCATCAGGCCGGACGCGAGCAGGTGGCACGCGTACCTGGCTTATTTCCTGTGCGCCGTAGCGACCCTTGCCAAGGGCATCCTGGGGTTCGCTCTTCCCGGCGCCGTGTTTTTCGTTCTCATCGTCATTTCAGGAAGGTGGAGCATCCTGCGGCGCGCGCGCCTTCTCGAAGGCGCGGCGATCTTCTGCGCGGTGACGCTTCCCTGGTACCTGGCCGTGAGCATCATTCACGGCAAGGCTTTTCTCTACGAGTTCTTTTTCCTGCATCACATCGCAAGAGCCGGGGGCGGCGTCCACGGCGAGCGCGGCACGTTCGAGTACTTCATCCCCCAGGTGGGGTGGGGGACGTTCGCGTGGATCATCGTGATGCTCCCTGCGTTCGTTCATTTTTTGAAAAGGGTAAGGGAGGGGACGAAGGCGAAGGACGTCGAGGCTGTCATGAAAAACCTCCTCGTGGCGGTCTGGGCCGTGAGCGCCTTCGCCCTGTTTACCATAGCACGCACGAAGTTCCATCACTACGTCTTTCCCGTGGTCGTTCCCATGGCAGTCATGATCGCCGTGTGGGGATGGGAGAAAATCCACGGCAAGGTCGATCGCTGGGAAAGGGCGGCCGTGCTGTTCGGGTGCCTCTTCACCGTGCTCCTGGCCAGGGAAGTGATCGCCGGGTCGGACCGGATGACCTTCCTTTTCACCTACGCCTATGACAGGCCCGTGAGCCAGATTCAGGCCACGGCGCGGGCCGCGGTCGCGACGCTGGTTGTTTTTTCAGCGGCCGGCCTCGTGTTCGTGTTTTCGGACGCGGCGAAAGTGAAGAAGCTGGCTGCCGCCGGCGCACTGTGCGGGGCCGCCGGCTTCGCCCTGTATCTGCTGCACGGGCACATGCCCGCCGCATCGGCGCACATCTCCCAGAAGGAGTCGTTCGACCTGTGGCGCGAGCATCAGAAGGAGGGGGACACGTTCTACAACTGGAAAATGAACTGGAGGGGGGAGATCTATTACTCGAAGGATACGATCAAGAAGGTCAGCAGGCTGGAGCAGCTGCGTCCCGTGCTCTCCGCGCCGGGGCGTTATTTCATTATCAGCACGATCGAGCGCTACAGGCAGCTCGATCTCGAAATCGAGAGAATCAGGGGAAAGAGGCTGAAGCAGATCAATACCCATGATTCGAGATATGGCTTCGGCATGTATGACGGGCCCGTTCTGAAGCCCGTGCCCGACCCGCCGCTGGTGGAGGCCGTTGCCGGCAACGCCGGCGAGGTTTCCGTGAGCATGGGGGAAAGTCTTTTGGAGCTGGTAGGGTATCGGGTCGGGGCGCCTTCGGTAAAAATCGGCCAATCCTTCGAGGTTACGCTGTACTGGAAAGCCATCAGGAAAACGAACGAACGATGGATCGTTTTCATCCACGGCGAAAAATACCACGACGGGGAGGCCAAGCGGTTCAACGGGAACCACGTTACGGGCGAGGGGTTTTACGCCACCGAGAAATGGAGGCCGGGGACCCTTATCGAGGACACGTTCGCCGTGTGCGTGGATTATGAAAACCCCCCGGGTCTTTACGATCTCACGGCAGGGCTTTACAGGGAGAAGGAGCGGCTTCCCGTCGACGAGCAGTGGAAGCACGACGGCCACAACCGCATTCCAATAGGACAGATAGAGGTGGAGCGATAAATGGGCCGAAGAAAAAAAGAGCTGCCTGAGCCCGAGCCGTCGGATGCGCCGCCTGAGAATATCGGGCCCGGGGGAAGCACCATGCGCTACACCATGGGCGCGGCCATGCTGGTGATCGGCGCGATTGCCTGCGCCGTGATGGTTTTTACCGGGATCAGCCGCTGGTGGAGGCTGCTTCTCCTGCTGCCATTATACAACGGCTTCCTTGGCCTTTTGCAGGCCAACCGGAGGGTCTGCGTAGCCATGGCGGGCCAGGGATTCAAGAAGATTAACGGCAGGCCGCAAAAGGTGCGCAATCCCGATCTCGCGATGAAGATCAAGAAACGGGCCCACATGATCATCCTGCTGTCGGCCGTCCTGGCCGCGGCGCTGACGGCCCTGTGCCTGTTGATCCCCGCCAGGGTGTAGCTGCGGGCAAGCGCTCTGCAGGAAGCCGTCTTATGAATATATACCCTATTCATTCCAAACGTGGGTAGGGGCGACTTCAGTCGCCCGTGCAGCTGCGCGCCCTCGGCGTGCCCGAAAGAACAACGGGAGGCTAAAGCCTCCCCTACCCAGGGTATGTATAAGATGGCATCTGGCGTGTCACTTCGTGCCGAACAGCCTGTCGCCCGCGTCGCCCAGGCCGGGCAGAATATAGCCGTTCTCGTTGAGCCTCTCATCGAGGGAGGCCGTGTATATGGGAACGTCGGGGAAGTGCCTGTCTATCAGCTCAGCCCCTTCCGGCGCGGCAATGAGACAGATGCCGCGGATGGCCTCGCAGCCGCTGGCGCGCAGGACTTTCACTGTTTCCAGGAAGCTCCCGCCCGTGGCGAGCATGGGGTCGAGGATGATGGCCAGGCGCGTGGAGATGTCGGCGGAAAACTTCTTGAAATAGGTCACGGGCTGAAGAGTCTCCTCGTTCCTGTACAGCCCGATGACATTGACCCGGGCCGAGGGGATGAGGTCCAGGACGCCCTGGAGCAGGCCGATTCCCGCCCTGAGGATCGGCACAACGGCGATTTTCTTCCCCTGGATCTGCCTGGTTTTCACCTTTCCGGCCCAGCCCGTGACCTCGGCCTCTTCCAGCAGCAGGTCCCTGGTCGCCTCGTAGGTGAGCAGGTTCGTTATCTCCCGCGACAGCTGCCTGAACTTCTGCGTGCTCGTGTCGATCTGCCGCAGAAGCCCCGTCTTGTGCTGCACGAGCGGGTGGTCAACAACGATTAAAGACATTTTCACCTCTAATTTGATCGTAGCTGCGCGCCCTCGGCGCGCCCCGAACAAGGGCCTGCAGCTACAGTAATTATTTTTATAGCAGAACGGGCCGGTCGTCACAAGTCAGCATGCACTATTTACAAATTGTTATTGATGGCTATAAGATTACCCTGTTTCACATCACGGAGGTTTTACGATGAGTAAAGCAGAGTTTGACAAGGTCAGCGCGATCCTCGAGGTCTCCAGGGATCTTGTCATAGACATTCAGAAGAAAATAACGCCGGCCATTGCTCTTTCGCCGGCCAGCGGCGGCACCGGGGAAAGCGAGAAGGCGGCCATTGTCATGGACGAGCTCAAGAAGATGGGCGTGAGCGACATGAAGGTGATCGAGGCGCCCGATGACAGGATCGAGGGAAAGGGCAGGCCCAACATCATCGCCGTCATCCCGGGGAAGGACACGTCAAAGAGCCTCTGGATCATGAGCCATCTCGACGTGGTTCCCATCGGCGACGAGAAGAACTGGAACACGAAACCGTGGGAGGCCACGGTGGAGGGCGACAAGATCTACGGCAGGGGCACGGAGGACAACGGCCAGGGGATCGCGGTTTCGATGATCCTGGCCGGGGCCGTCATGGAAGCCGGCGTGACGCCGGGCATCAATCTCAAGCTCCTCTTCATAGCCGACGAGGAGATGGGAAGCGAATACGGCATCCAGCACGTGATCAAGAAGGACAACCCCTTCAATCCGGACGACATGGTTATCGTTCCCGACGGCGGAATGCCCGACGGCAGCATGATCGAGGTCGCGGAGAAGAGCATCCTCTGGACACAGTTCAGGGTCGAGGGAAAACAGACGCACGCGTCCACGCCCGAGAGAGGGATCAACGCGCACCTTGCCGGCGCCCACCTGATCGTCAAGCTGCACAAGCTGCACGAGGATTTTCCCGGGAAGAACGATGTTTTCGATCCGCCCGGATCGACCTTCGAGCCCACGAAGAAGGAGGCCAACGTTCCGAACATCAACACCATCCCCGGGGAGGACGTATTCTGCCTCGACGCGAGGATTCTGCCGTCCTGCAAGCTCGCGGACGTCAAGGGAAGAATCCGGCAGTACGCGGCCGAGATCGAGAAGCAGTTCAACGTGAAGGTGGAGATGGAGTTTCCCCAGGACGTGGAGGCTGCCCCTCCGACGTCGGTCGACAGCCCCGTGGTCAAGGCGCTGGAGAGGGCGACCAAAGAGGTCTACGGCGTCGACGCGAAACCCATGGGCATCGGGGGCGGGACCGTGGCCGCGTACCTGAGAAAGGCCGGCATCCCCGCGGCCGTGTGGGCGACCATGGACGAGACCATGCACGGTCCCAACGAGTACGTGAAAATATCGAACATCATCGGCGACGCCAGGGTGATCGCCCACGTGCTGTTTGCACAGGAACCGCAGCATCCTTAGGCGCAGATCGGCCCATGCTCAGGAGAAAAAAGTCAACTCTCGTTCTCACCATTCTCGCCTTCAGCCTCCTTTTCATCACTGCGGCGCTGGTGATCTATTTCAAGATCACCTATAACCACATGACGGAAAAGGGAAGGGATCTTCTCTGGCTCCTCGATAAAAACGAGTACTCGCAGGCGCACGGCCTGTTCGATCCCGGGGCGGGCAGGGTGTTCACGGCCGACGACATGGCCATGGCGGACGGGCAGATGGATGAGATCATCGGCAAGTCGGGGGACATGAAGTGGGCGGGGACCTACAAGTACACGTGGCTCACTCCCCTGACGCTCGTCATCAGGTGGAAAGTCGATTACAGCCTTGCCCATGACCCGGTCCATGTGACCATGAGCTTCATCAAGCGCGGCGGGCAGTGGCGCATCGGGGGATTATGGTTCGACAGCAGGGAAGTGCGTGAAAAGCCGCTTCTCGTGTCCGCGCGGTTCGGCGAGGACGTGGATGAAGGGCACAACGTGAAAACGATCAGGAAGGATTTCACGCTCGATTTGAGGTACGCCTATGCCTGGACGCTGTGGCAGGGCCTGAACGGCGACCACAGCGTGACCATGCAGTGGGTGGAGCCGTCGGGAAAGGTGTATTACACGTTCGACTACGAGGTGGGTCGGAAACCCGAAAGAAAGAGCAGGGTCGTCTGGAGCAGGATAGGCCTCCAGGAGGCCCGGGACGCGATCCAGCCCGGAGCCTGGAAGGTCATCATCTTCCTCGACGAAAAACCCGTAGCCGAGGCAAACACCATCATCACAACGCAATAGCGGATAACCAACCGGGGAAGGGGAGCCCTCAGGCTCCATCATAATACACCCCAGGGGAGGGGAAAGGCAGCCATGACGGAAACAATTTCACAGCGCGCCATCAGGCACCTGAAAGCCCTGCTCAGCGTCGACACCACCAATCCGCCGGGCAACGAGGAAGAGGCCGCGGCCTACGTGGCCTCCATGCTGAGGGAATGCGGTCTCGAGCCTTTTATCGCGGTATCCGCTCCCGGCAGGGCGAACTGCATTGTCAGGCTGAGCGGATCGGGGGAGAAGGGCGCTCTCCTGTTCAACGCGCACCTCGATGTCGTTCCTGCCGGGAACGAGTCGAGCTGGCGCCACCCGCCCTTCGGGGCCGTGGAAGAGGACGGGTTTTTGTGGGGCAGGGGCGCGGTGGACATGAAGCACATGGCGGCCATGATGCTTGCCGCGGCCGAGGAAGCGGCGGGCAGCAGGGGCAGGCTTCGGGGCGACCTCGTTTTCACGTGGACGGCCGACGAGGAAAGGGGCGGGCGCCACGGCGCGCGGCACATCGTGGAGAACCACGGGGAGCTTCTCGAAGCCGAGTTCGGCGTTGGAGAGGTCGGCGGTTTTCCCGCCAAGCTCGGGAGCGAGACCTTCACGCTCGTTCAAACGGCGGAGAAGGGCGTGGTGTGGTTCAAGATCAAGGCACAGGGCCCGTCGGGGCACGGCTCCATGCCCGATCCGGCAAGCTCGGTCGTCAAGCTGGCCAAAGCCGTGGCAAAGCTGGGAACGGCGAGGCTGCCCGTGCACGTCACGAAAACAACGGACCTTTTTATCCGAAAGGTCCTGGCTGAAATGATCCCCGGGCCCTACGCGGGCGCGGGCACGATGGTCCTCTCGCCGAAAATCATCTCCAGGCTGCTGCGCTACGTTCCCCCTTCGCCCGTCATGAAAGGGCTGTGGCCCATGCTTGCCAACACGGTTTCGCCCACCGGCCTGCAGGCCGGCGAGAGCCCGAACGTCATTCCCGGGGAAGCGACCGCTGTCCTGGACGGAAGGACCATTCCCGGCCAGACCACGCAGAGCTTTCTTGCCGAGGTGAGGGACGTGATCGGCGATGAGTTTGAAATCGAGGTCATCAATGAAGCCGGGACACTGGAGTTCGGCAGCGACACCGGGTTTTTCCGGCACATTGAAAAGACCATGAAAAAACACGAGCCCGACGCGAAAGTCATTCCATTCCTGAACCCGGGTTTCACGGACGGCAAGTGGTTCGCCGGGCTCGGCCTGACCTGGTACGGTTTCACGCCGCTCCTGGTCCGGGAGCGGGCCTTCAACGTCATGGAGCTCGTCCATGCCCCCAACGAGAGGGTGTCGATCGAGGCCGTGGAAGGGGGGAGCGAGGTCCTCTACGACCTGATTTCCTCCTGGTCCATGTAGCTGCGCCCCCTTGGGGCGCCAAAAACAGGGCGTGCAGCACGTTTTCTATTCTTCTTTTTCTTTCTTGCCCCCGGCGGTGATCGTCTCCAGCCCGTGAGCGTTCGGGCCGGTCTCGCTCCTTCGCAGGAGGAACGCGAAGACGAGGCCAAGGAATCCCGAGATCGAGAAGATCCACATGCCGATCCTGTAGCCTTCCGGGTTCTGCGCGCTCGCGCCCCCGAAGTCGTTGGCCCACCCGACGATCATGTTGAACCCGGCCAGGCCGAAGTTCTGGATCATGGTCATGAGGCCGTAGGCCGTGCCCAGCTTTTTCTGGTCCACGATGTAGGCTACCGAAGGCCACATGACCGCCGGGATCATGGAAAAGGCTATGCCCATCATGGACATGGGGATCAGGAGGTTGACCTGCGTGTACCCCATGAGCAGGTACACGGGAATGAGAAGGGCGGAGCCGAAAAACATGAAAAGGGACCGCCGGCCCACGCGGTCCACGATAAACCCGAAAAGGGGCGTTCCGATCATGGCAAAGGCGGTCAGCATGCTGGAGAGGAACCCGCCGAACTCCCGGGTCGTGCCGTGGGCTTCCTGGAAGAACTTGACCGCAAAGGTCTGGAACGGGAATACGGCCGAGTAAAATGTGACGCAGAGCGCCACGATTAACCAGTAGGACTTGCTGAAAGAAAAGATGTCCTTGAGATTGATCTTGTCCGGCTCATCGCCCTTGCCGAGCCTGAATTTAGATTCCGCGGTTCGCTCGAGGATGATGTAGAGGACGGCCGCGGCCAGGGCCACGGCGCCGAAGGCGACGGAAATGAGCAGGGGCAGACGCCAGTGCCCGTAGAGCGCCTTGGCCCACGTGGGCGAGTTCAGGGCGGCGAAGGACCCCATCCGCGCAATGGTCAGGTTGATGCCGAAGGCAAAGCTCAGCTCCTTGCCCCTGAACCACTTGGCAATGGCCGTTGTGACGGCCACGATCATGGACTCCGCGCCCAGCCCGAAAACCAGCCTTCCCACTGCCATGACGTAGACATTGCCGGCCGAAACCGTGATGAGCGACCCGAGCATGCACAGGGACGTGAAGATGATCACCGCCTTTTTCGTGCCGATCCTGTCGATGACGATGCCGCCGATGAGGACCATGATGAAGTTGGGGAAGCTGTACATGGCGTTCATCAGGCCGATGTTGGCGTCGGAAAAACCGAGCTGGCTCTTGAGCACGTCGGCCAGCGGGCTGATGCTGTCGTAGATGTAGTAGTTGCCGAACATGGTCATGCTCATGACGATGAGCACGCCCCATCTAAACCACCACTTGGGCTCCTGGAGGGCTTTTTTTACTTCATCCAAAACATTCGTCCTTTCTTGTTATGCTCCGCGTATCCTGCTTATTGCCGCGCAGGGGGTTGCGCTCCCGGAGGACCGCCGGCGGCGTCCGGCGGGGGGGCCTGCCTGAGAATGAACCACCTGGCCACCAGGAACATGCCGCCGGCGCCGCCGAACATGACCACGAAGTTGATAGCGAGCTGGATCAGGAATATCTTTCCGAACTCGTCCCAGTTGTGCGCGACGAGGATATCCTTGAGGGCGAGCCTCAGGATGATGAGGGTGGCGGCATAGGGAACAACGGCAATGATGACGGGAACAGCGGGCTGCACTTTCTTTTGCTTGGCAAACAGGACCGTGACGGTTCCGAGCGCGATGGTCAGGAATATGGCCAGTACCATGGTTGTCCTCCCTGTTCAGGGCTTTTCCGGGCCGTGCTCCTACCATTAGAGCAGTTTTTCATGTTTTTACAATAGAAAATTGTATTGAGAAATTATATAATGATCGAAAAAAAGCAATTCACCAGCCATCAATGAATGGAGGAAGAGCATGAGATTCAAATGTTCATTTCTGGTCGTGTCCATACTGGTTGCCGCGTTTTCCAGCGCGTGCCTCGATGACAGGATCAAGCTGACCTGCGACGGGGGCGCCAAGATCAACGGCAGGGATTTCGGCTGCGACGTGTGCTACGAGGAGCTCGGCTGCGCGCGCGGGGACGGTGAGTGGACCTGCCCGGCGGGCGTGGAGCTGAGCTGCTCGTTCAACGACGAGACCCTGGAGTACTGCTGCGGCGGCAAGTGCATCGACTGCGGCGAAGACGCGGCGCCGCAGACGTGTACGGGGTACACGGGCGCGGACGAGGACTGCTGCCGGACCGACGACCCCTGCGGCCTGGCGAGCAACGGAACATGCGACTGTGACGACACATGTGCATGGGAGAGGCGGGAGTGCAGTCCCATCAAGGTGGATGTCCTTGCGGTTGTCGATAATTCCATGAGCATGGACCTGCGGCAGCAGATATTCATAAATGCTTTCGGCGGCCTGATTACTTCCCTTCTCGACCCGTCCGGCGGCACGCCGGTCAGGGACCTTCATCTCGGGGTTGTGAGCACGGACATGGGGGTTGGAGGCTACACCATTCCCACGTGCGAGGACTCGGTGGACGGGGATGACGGCGTTCTTCTGGATGAACCGCACGGCGAAGGCTGCGCCGCCGCCTATCCCTCGTTTCTCGAATACGCGATCGGAATGGAACGCGAACCGGACACGGAGGCCATGGAGACGATTGCGGCTGATTTCGGGTGCATCGCCAGGCTGGGTACGAACGGGTGCGGGTGGGAGCAGCAGCTCGAGGCAGCTTTCAAGGCCCTTACGGTTCATTCAATCCCGACAGGTGCCAATAAGTATTTTTTAAGAGATGATTCGATCCTCGTCATACTTTTCCTGACGGATGAAGAGGATTGCAGCGCTTCCGACATGTCGATATTCGACACGGCAGGTATCGAGAACCCGATCAATCTCCAGTGCCACCTGCACCCGGACATGCTGCATCCCGTCAGCCGGTATGCCGACGGCCTGAGAGGCCTGAGGAGCTCCCCTGACGATCTCATTGCAGGCTTTATCGTGGGCGTGCCTCCGGGGGAAACGGCGTGCGAGGGGAGCGGGGATGCCGTCAGCGGATGCCTCGGCGTTCCGGCCATGGAGGAAAGGATAAATGCCGACGGTAATGCCCTGGAATTCTCATGCACATGGCCTCCCGGCTGCACGTTCCCATCGGACTGCAGCATTTTCGGTTTTCCCCCCAGGCGCTTTGTCCAGCTCGCGCAGCAGCTCGGCGACAAGGCTGTTGTGCGAAGCATCTGCCAGGATTCCTACGAGCCTTTCATGCAGGACGTGGCGCAGAAAGTGCGCCGGGCGATCGGCGATTAGTGCGCTTGCAGCCGCACAACCGGCGGAAAGCACATGGCTGATTTAGACAAGGACTTCTACAAAAGTCGCCTTTTCCCCGGACGGCATGCTGCTTGCCGCCGGCAGCCAGGACAAGACGGTCAGGCTCTGGAGCGTTGAATCGGGCAAGCTGCTTCACACACTGGAGGGGCACACGGACGCTGTCTGGGACGTGAATTTCTCGCCCGACGGAAAGACGCTTGCCTCCTCGAGCTACGATAAAACGGTCAGGCTCTGGAACGTTAAAACGGGCAGGCATGCGGCAACGCTTCATGGAGACACCTATTTCAATTTCGGGGCTGTTTTTTCTCCGGACGGGAAAACATTGGCCGTGGGCGACACGGACTCCGTCGTGCTCTATCCCATGGATCTTTCCGTGGTCGACGCTGACCCGGAGCAGCTGCTGGACGAGGCACAGAAATCAGCGGGAATGGTGCTCGAGGGTTTTACACTTGTGCCGAAAAATGATATAATGCCTTGAAAAATTCCATGAGTGTCAGATCATTAAACAAGGATTATCTTTTCTGCGTTCTGGCCGTCCAGAGCGGATTTGCGGATCCCAAGGACGTGATGAGAGCGGCCGTGGCCTGGATCGGCGACAGGATGCTGACCACGCCCCAGCGGCTCATCGGGGACGGCGTCATCACCGAGCAGCAGTTCCATTCCCTGAACGAGCTGGCCGACGAGCTGCTGCGCTCTTTCGGGGGCGACGTGGAGAAGGCCGTGGAGCAGGCCGAGGCAGAGGTTGAGCCCCCTGAAGGGGCCGTGCCCCATGAAGAGCGTGTGAGCATGGAGCGGCTTTCGGGCGAGCTTGACAAGGTCGGCAAGCAATTCGACGAGAAGACGGTCACGGCCGAGCATGCCGGGCGGTATATCTTCGACGACAGCGGTTCCCGGGACTCGATCATGGAAATCACCGGCCTCGGCCGGATGCTGATAGCTTTCGACAGGCACCTGGGCCGCTGGGTTGCCGTCAGGCAGATGCACCCGGGCGTCGGGGTCACCTCGGACACGGTCAAGCAGTTCTTCAGGGAAGCGCGCATGACCGCCCAGCTCGACCATCCCAATATCGTTCCTGTCTACGAGCTCGGCAAGCGCAAGGACGGCTCCTATTACTACACGATGAAGCTCGTTCGCGGCGAGACCCTGGCGGCCAAGCTGAAAAAATGCAGGGTCCTCGAGGAGCGCCTCAAGCACCTTCCCCATTTCATCAATCTGTGTCATGCCGTGGATTACGCCCACAAGCGCGGGGTGATCCATCGCGACATACGGCCCGACAACGTGATGGTGTCCGAATACGGGGAGATCCTGCTCAAGGGGTGGGGCCTGGCAAGGGTGCAGCAGTGGCTGGACTGGTCGGGCGGGGAAATCGAGAAGATTTCGAAGCTTTTCCTGAGCGAGGAGGCAAAGCAGCCGGGCATCGAAAAAGCGATCGGCTCGCCCTCCTACATGTGCCCGGAGAGGGCCGTGGGAAAAGTCGAGGAGATCGACGAGCGGTCCGACATCTGGGGCCTGGGCTCCGTTTTTTACGAGATGCTCGTGGGCTTTCCTCCCTACACGGGCAAGAGCGCCTATGACATTGCCAGGCAGGTGCTCGAGGACCAGGTCATCGCGCCGAGGAGAGTCAATATCGATATCTCCAGGGACCTTTCCTCGATCTGCGAAAAAGCGCTCAAGCGCAAGAAACCCGCGCGGTACAACACGGCCGCCGAGATTGTCGAGGACATCGAGGTCTACAGGGAAGGCGGGAGGACGAAGGCCCTGGATTTCGGCTCCAAGGAGCTGGTCAGGCGTCTCGCGTCAAAGAACAAGGCGGCCCTGGCCGGGTTCAGCGTGCTGCTGCTTCTTGTCATGACCTCCCTGGTCATGCTTGCCGTGCAGTTCGCGGGGGAGAGGAGGCGGAGGATGGGCGTTGAGGCGGCCGGCGAGCGCGAGCACCGGATGCGCCTGGACGTGGAGCAGCAGCAGCTCCATGACAGGTATCACCTTGCCCAGGCCTTCAATGAAAATGCAGGCAGGCTGGCCGAGGAAAAGCGATATCTTTCCTCGGGCCTCTACGCCGCCGCCTCGCTGCTTCACAATCCCGCCAACAATTTGAGCCCCTTTTACCACGAGAAGTTTGCCGGGAGCCACCCGGGGGGCCAGCGCCTGAAGCTGGAGGCGGCCTCGAGAGTGTATCGCTCAAAGCTTGGCATGGACGTCGTCTTGAAGACCCTGTTCAGTGCCGACGGGGAGTTTACCAAGGTTGCCTTTTCAATGGACGGCAGGCTCATCGCGTCGGGCAACTACGACAAGAAGGTAAGGATCTGGAACATGAAGACGGGCAGGCTCGTCTTCACGTTGAGCCGCCACAATGAAAGGATATACGATGTTGCCTTCTCGCCCAACGGAATGCTGATCGCGTCCGCGAGCTTCGACGGGACCGTGAGGCTGTGGGAGTCAAAGACCGGAGAGCTGATCCAGACGTTCGGCGGGATCGAGGGCGGGGCCGTGTGCGCGGCCTTTTCACCGGACAGCGCGCTTGTGGCGGGAGGCGGCGTGGACAGGATCGTGAGGATTTGGGACGTGAAGGCGGAAACCATGATCCTCAGCCTGGAAGGCCACCAGGACCAGGTGCTTTCCGTGGAGTTTTCGCCGGACGGGGAAACGCTGGTCTCGACGAGCTCGGACAGGACGGTGAGGCTCTGGGACGCGGTGACGGGCGAGCCCCTGGCGGTATTTGAGGCGGGAGGCTACTTCGTGCTGGATGCCGCCTTTTCTCCCGACGGAAAAAGGCTTTCGGCCGTAAGCGACGACTCGAACATCGTTACCTGGGACCTGGAGTCGAAAAAGATCATTCTCAAGATGAAGGGCCACGTGCAGTACGTCTCCAGCATCGCCTATTCCCCCGACGGCAGGCTTCTCGCCTCGGCGGGTACGGACAAGACCGTGAGGCTGTGGAATGCTAAAACGGGAAGGCTTCTGCACACCATCGAGGGACACAACGACATTGTCTGGGGCGTGGCTTTCTCGCCCGACGGCCGCGTTCTCGCCTCTTCCAGCTATGACGGCACCGTGAAACTGTGGGAAATCGGAACCGAGGGGGGACTGACATCCTTGGACGGGCACCGGAACCGCGTCGTATCCGTGGCCTTCTCGCCCGACGGGTCCGTCATTGCTTCGGGGAGCTTCGACAAGACCATCATGGTCTGGAACGCGAACACGGCCAGCGCCGTGCGCACCTTTGAAGGGCACAGGGACAGCGTCTGGAGCCTCGACTTTTCCCCTGACGGAAGGCTCCTGGCTTCAGGAAGCTGGGACAAGACCGTCCGGGTCTGGGACGTCATAGACGGGGAGCCGCTTCATACGCTCGATCAGCACGAGGACAGGGTTTACGGCGTGGCCTTTTCTCCCGACGGGAAGCTGATCGCCTCAACGGGCCAGGACAAGACCGTGAGGCTCTGGGACGCATCGAGCGGAGAGCTCCTGAGGCAGTTCGAGGGCCATACGGCCCCGGCCCGCAGCATCGGCTTTTCGCCGGACGGAAAGCTGCTCGCTTCGGGCTGTGACGACAACACGCTGCGGCTGTGGAACGTGCAGTCCGGCAAGCTCGAAAAGAGCCTCGAGCACGACGGGTGGGTCACGGGGCTCGATTTTTCGAATGACGGTAAAAAACTCGTGTCCTCGGACAGGGACGGCATGGTTTACCTGTGGGATGTGGCGGAAGGCAGGAAGGTGAGCTCGCTGGCGGGTCACATCAACTGGGTCAACACCGTCAGGTTTTCGCCGGACGACAAGCTTATCGCTTCGGCCAGCGATGACCGGACGGTCGCGCTGTGGTCGGCAAAGTCGGGGGCCCGGCTGCTTCTCATCCAGGCGGAAAGCGCGGCAGAGCTGACGGGCATCGATTTTTCGTACGATGGGAAAGTCCTTGCCGTCGGCGACACGAACTCCGTCATCCTCTATCCCGTGGACGTGACGGCCATGAACGAGAACCCCGAGGAGCTCATCGAAAGGATGACAAGCGCCACCGGCATGTCCCTCGAGGGCTTCGAGCTCAAGCTTTCGGGCGGCCAATAGGCGCTGACCCGCTTCGGCAGGCATTGTCAAAGCCCTTCTTTTCTTCCGGCAGGTCGGGCGATCGTTATCTTGTTTTCCGGCTTGCAAAAGTTTTTGATTTCCTTACACATTCTATACTGCTAAGGCGTAGCTTTTGGCTTTTAGAAGAAGGATTATGGAACAGCCCTGATCGCGCGGCTACCAGCCTTCAGCTTTCAGCAATCAGCACTCAGCTTCGAGGAATTGTTCCTCCAAAAGCTGAAAGCTGACCGCTGACCGCTTTTTGGCTGCGGCCGAAGGCCGCGCTGTGTCGGGCTGCTTTAAATATTTCGTGGTTTCAACCGACAAGGAGGTCGACACGTGATAGTCGCAGGAATCGATTGCGGTGCAAAGAACACGAAGACGGTTATCATGAAAGACGGCAGGATCATCGGCAAGGGCCTGGCCCCGACCGGTTTCGACCAGGCCGGGGCCGTGAAGGAATCCTTCGATGCCGCCCTCAAGGATGCGGGCGTGAAGGCCGGGGACATCGAAAAGACGGCCGGAACCGGAGCCGGCATGGACGAAATCAGGAACACGGACCTGAAGGTGAACGAGGTGACGGCCATGGCCAGGGCGGCCAATTTCTTTTTCCCCTCGGCGAGGACCGTGACCGACGTGGGCGCGGAAAAGGGAGGGGCGGTCAGGATCGACGGGAAGGGCAATGTCCTGGATTTTGCCGTCAACGAGAAATGCGCCGCAGGCGCGGGAGCGTTCATCGAGGCCATGGCCAGGGCGCTCGAGGTCGAGCTCGAGGCGTTGGGCCCCATGGCCATGGAGTCCGGCAAGTCCATTGCCATGAACGCGCAGTGCGCCATTTTCGCCGAGTCCGAAGTCGTGGGCCTGATTCACGCCAGGACGTCAAAGGCGGACATCAGCAAGGCGATCCATGACGCCATGGCGAGCAGGATCGCGCCCATGATCCGCAGGATCGGCGTCAACAGGGACATCGTCATGATCGGCGGGGTGGGGCGGAACCCCGGGTTCGTGCACTCCCTCAAGGCGGAGCTGGAAATCGACGAGGTGCTGATCCCCGAGGACCCGGCATTCGGCGCGGCAGTGGGCGCGGCGGTTGTGGCGGGGGAGGGTCGCGCACCTAAGTACAGCGCCCCGCAAGTAAGGGACCAGCCTTGTAGCGAGGCCGCGGATGTGGAGCCGGATCGCGAGCGCGC
>JBDRLK010000023.1:0-2436 GCA_043813155.1 Pseudomonadota bacterium
GCTCCTCGATGTAGCTTTGGCTACGCCTGCGTCGCGCCGGGGACCCCGCTCCTTGCCACGGCGGCGCCTTGCGCACCTCGCGACGGACCGGGTTTTCGGGTAGACTCTATATGGCTATGTCAATGAACTCCTTGCCCCCAAGCGACTTCCTGGCGGCCTCATCCGCCAGGTCCGCCGCTTTTCCTATCATCTTCCTTATCTCGCCAACTTTCATGGAATCGATGTTTTCCCTGCCGCTCAAGGCGTCAAGTTTTTTTTCGATCCCCCTGAGCCCCGCAGCAGCCTGCCTGCACCCGGTAAATATTCCCATGGTGCCGTCGGCTATCTCGCCGAGCGTCCTTCCCTCCGAAAGGAGCTTCTTGATTTCAAAGACCTGCCTGATCGTCCAGGATGGATAGAGGCCCCACGATCCCTTGTGCCTTCCCTTCGTTCCCACGCGCCTGCTCCTGGGCAGGAGATCCACCTGGATGTATTTGCGGAGCGTGGCCTCCGATATCCTGAGGCCGACCTGCGCCAGCGCGGCGATGATCTCGATGGACGTGGCCCCATCGGGATGAGCCTCCTCAAATTTATCGACTATCCGTGTCTCGCTTTCAGTCATAAGTAAATGGTATCCCCAAAGTGTAATAATCAATATATTATATTTGGAATATTATTGTCAATATATTTTTTAAAATAAACAAGACTAAAAAGCCTTTAGTTTCAGTGCCTTACAAACTTTCTTCAGTTTTCATGCATTTTGTTCTTGACAGGGTCTTCCAGGCCGTCAAAGGCATTTCAACCGAGGCTCAATCCCTTTTACTCCCTGACGCGGGTAGGGGCGGCTTCAGCCTCCCCTGTCCCGGCCAGGATGCGGCGGCGGCGGGACTAAGGGCCTGTTAAAAAATAACTTGAACACTGCGGCCGCATCGGCCGGGCACCTCGCGGCTTACGTCCTCGCTCCTTCCCGCAGCGTACATCGAGTACGCTTTGGTCGGTCGCTCCGGGCGCGCTCGCGATCTGCCTCGGCGGATGCGCCCTCGTTTTGTTCAACTTATTTATTAACAGGCCCTAACGGCTGATTACGGCCCCCAGCGGTAGGAAACGTGGATCTTGAAATCCCCGGTGTGCTCGGCGTCCAGCTTGTCATCGATGTACAGGCTGCCGCCCTCCGAGCAGTTCCAGCAGGGCGCCCAGTTGATGACCGTCCTGTCCACACCGGTTACGATGATCAGTGGAATGGGCTGATCTACCGTTGCCGCGTCGGACTCGAGCAGGACGAGGCTCGCCGCGTGCTTGAATTTTCCGCCCCCGAGATGGTAGAGGGCAAGCACGAATGAATCCTTCCCCGACTTGCCCGCCATGACCAGGAGCTCCTCCCCTCTCACGGGCCTCCACCAGACCGGGTTGTTCGTAAAGATATACCCCGGGTAGGACTTGTCGATGTCGATCTTGCGCCTCAAGAGAACGTAGCGCAGATCGCTTTCACCGAACATCTGCGGGTCTTTCGAGACTTTTTCCAATTCGGATGTGGACTTGACCAGGAGCTGGAACTTGTCCGGGGTAAAATCCTTGACCTCCTCGAAAGGCCTTTTCAGAGGCTCGCTCTGAACCTCGATCTCATTGACCTCGCCCCGGCAGCATCTGAACCCCACCTGGCCCGAAGCTTTCTCCGGCGACCTGACCGACCTGTGGGAGCATCGGGGCTTGCCTGCAACGAGCACCCCGGTGTTGCCCCTTGCAACGACCCCCTGCGGCTTGGGCAGCTCCGGCTCGAGCCACTTCGAATCCGTCCACTCGAATACCTCGAAATAGCCTTCCGTGCCGAAATCCGAAACATTGCCTGCAGGATGCTGGTCGCTTGACGGCCCCTTGCACGCGGTTTCCCACTCCAGCTCCGTGCAAAGCCGCTTACCCTCCTTCTCGCAGTACTTTTTCGCGTCAGCGAACGTGACGGACGTAAGCGGCTTCTCAACTTTCCTGTTGGGATAAGGATACCTGTCTATCTTGAACGGCTTTATCTCAACCTCGAGGGCGTCCACCTCCTTGGAAGGGTCCCTGTAGGGCTCGCCGGTTTCGCTGCCGAAAACATACCTGCCTCCCGGGATGTCCACCTCGAGAACACTGTCCTCGAGAACGACCTTTTGTTTTTTCGCCGCCGGGGGCATCTTGGCCGACGAGGCGGGCGCTTCCGGATCGGCTGCTTCGCCGCCCTTGTCTTCAGCCTCCATGGGCGGCAGCCCTGGATCCGCTTTCTTTTCCCCTTCACCTGTTTCCCGCTTCCCTCTATTGCAGGAAAAGGTGCTGCCGAGGACAAGCAGCGCCAGCAGGAGTATTATCTTGCCCATTGCCATACAAGTTCCAATTCTTAGGAATATTTATGACGGTGTCAACCATTGTCAAATCATTACTAAGTACAGCGCCCCGCAAATCAGGGACCACCTTTTGCTCTTATGC
>JBDRLK010000024.1:0-11052 GCA_043813155.1 Pseudomonadota bacterium
ACATGGCATGGTGTAGTGCGGCCCGTCAGGGCCGCCCAAGCGGGGCTAAAGCCCCCCACTACATTAACCGTGTGTGCCCCCTACCATAAGATCGCGCAGCCGCAACCACCGCCGCCGCCAACGTCGCCGCCCGCGTCCGTGTCCGCGTCGGCTCCCGCGTCTTCCCGCCCCTCTGCAATGTCTTCGGGAATGTCTTCCGCGATATCTTCCGCGGGCGCTTCGGGCTCCGAGCGCGGCTCGGTCTCAATGCTTACCGCGACCTCCTTGGCGTTGACAACCCTGAAGGGGTTGGAAATAATCAGATACCATGTTCCCGAATCAATTGAAAGATCAATGTCAAAATTGGCGCCCTCCGTCTCCTCCTCGACAAGGATGGCCTGGGCCGAGTAGCCCTCGATCATGGCGTTGTAGTTTGCCTCGCTCAGAAGATACACGTCCACGGTCCCCTGGCCCAGGGGCTCGGTCCAGGACATCTCGTCCATGATCATGGTGCGGCCGTAGGCCAGCTCCCTGCCGGCCGCGACCTCGACGCTCAGCGAAAGGGCTTCCTCGCCCGGCTCGGGCGGGTCGTACGAAATTTCCGACACGCCGAGCTCCGGTATGGGCCGGTAGGGCAGCCCGTCGGGGCCCAGGCCCGTGAACTGGAACGTCTTCTCGATGAGCGCGCCCGGCTCGGCCGTGTCCTCCTCGCCGACCCAGAAGTCCACGTGGTCCGGGTCGGGAAGCGACCCGAGCACGGAGTCGACCCGGTAATAATAGACGTTGTTCTCGCCGACCGTGAACTCGGCCACACCGTCCGGGCCCGTCGTGGACTCGGTCGCGTAGCTCAGCGACATGGGGTCGTAGAAGCTCTGCGTGGCCACGAAGACCCGCGCGCCGTCCACGGGCACGCCGTTTTTGTCTAGCACCGTGGCCCTGAGGGTCACGTAGTAGGAGTAATCGCCGGACTCGATGATCCCGTCTTCATTGACCACCGTCTCGTAGCTTCCAAGGATGTTGCGGATCATGCAGTCGGGCCGCGTGGCGATCATGCCCGCGATGGTCTTTCCGCCGCCCACGTCCGCGTCCGCCCCCACGGTCCACTGGGAAAGGTGCACGCTGGACCCGCTCCAGCTGACCTGGTAGGGCTGCCACATGTCGTTGTCGTAGAACTCGTTCCACACGTGATCGTCGGCATGCGTGGCGGTCAGCGCGCAGGGGATGAGCAGCGTGCGCGCCGCCGCGCCGAGCACGTCCTGCAGCTCGCCGCAGTTGCCGTAATGGTTGTAAAGGAGCCTGACCGGGTCCCAGCCCCTCTGGAGCGCAGGGTTGCGGCGCCAGAGCATCATCTCGGCCACCCTCCAGGGAAGGTTGTTGGACACCCACCAGCCGATCTTGCTCAGGGCGCCCTCGTCCGGGTCGTAGGCGCGCTCGCCCGGCAGGGCCGTGCCC
Source organism: Pseudomonadota bacterium (assembly GCA_043813155.1). GTDB lineage: Bacteria > Myxococcota_A > Polyangia > DRWM01 > DRWM01 > JBDRLK01. Next base: position 1,432 of record JBDRLK010000024.1, read on the forward strand.
GCGTCCGCGCGGTCCCACAGGTAGGTGGTGTTCTCGATCACCTCCTTGAGCAGGGGAAATCCCATGATCTCGATGTCGCTCACGGCTGCGGAGCCGTCCATGGCCTCCGCCTCGATGCCGAAGGGCATGGCCAGGCCCGTCCAGTCGTCCTCCTCGCGCACGGCGCCGTGAAACTGGAAAAAGCCGCTGTTGTCCGCGTAGGTCTCGATTTTTTCCGCATTGTCGGACAGGGCCTGGTACAGGGCCAGGGGCTGGTCCGAGGGCACGATGATCTTGATGTATTCGAGCGGAACAAAGGGGGCTTCGGTTGTCGTGAGCTGGAGGCCGGCCAGCGCGTCGGAGCCGAGCACGTCGACATCCCAGTCGCGGCTGCCGAGCTGGTCCTCGTTGGGGTCGGAGTCCAGGTCGAAGGGCATGCGGTCGCGCAGGATCAGGATCTTTCGCGCCTCCACGTCGCCCAGGCTCTCGGACATGAGGATGTCCTGGCGAAGCGGCCTGTTGCCCTGGCCCGCCAGGAGCATGTTCACCAGGAGCTCGCCCTCGCCGCTCTCGGCCGCCAGCTCCAGGGGCATGGTGGTGGCGAAAACATGGCCGTCGGGGTTGGGGTAGTCGGCGCTGACCTGACCCCCGCCGTGCACGAAGGAGATGAACACGGGAGCGCGCGTGCCGATCTCGCGCACAACGCTGCTGTAGGAGCGCTCCGGCCCCGTAAAAACGCTGTAGGCCGCCGGCCCGTCGAAATCGGTCGAGGAAAGCGTGGAGGTGGTGATGTCGTTCGGGTTGACCAGAACGTGGGGACGGGTGTAGTGAAGCTCCTCGTTGTCCTCGTAGTAGAACGGCCGCCACCACTCGCCGCTCACGGACGGAAACCCGGACGGCGGCCAGATCCTGCGGATCGTCTCCTGGCAATCGAGGATGGGCTCGACGATGTACCAGTAGTAGATCTCGGCGGGCAGCGTGTAGGCCGCCTCCTCGCCGCCGTCGCGCACCGTGTAGCGCGCGGTCGTTGAAAAATCGTCGTCCACGGCCGGGTCGCCCTCGTCGATGAGCTCGACGTAGTCCAGGTCCTCGTCAACGAGGTAGATCCACTGCGCGTTTTCGACGATCACGTCGAAGTAGTTTCGCGACGCCTCGAGCATCTCCGGCCCGTTGTGCGCGAACATGAAGGCCACCTCGTCGATGATCCTGGGGTCCTCGATGCCCAGGATGAGCCCTGCCGCGGCGTCCTGGTCGGCCGCGGACAGGCGGCTGAAGGAGTCGCGCAGGTCGGGCCTCACCCACAGGGGCGCGAGCTCCAGGGCCTGGGCCGCCTGATCGGTCAGGGCGGTTTCATTGGACCAGGCCTCGCTGATGGTCCCGTCCTGCGCATTGATCGAGAAGGCCACGAAGCCCACCTGCTCGAGGCCGCCGGCCGAGATTTTTCCGTCGTAGGCAAGGCTGTCCTGCGCCGGCGACGGAGCGGCGTAACAAAAGAAAACAAGAAAAAACACTGCGAAGAAAAGATGTCTTGTCATTGTTTACCTCTTCCTAACTACCTTAAATGAAACCACGCCGGGTTTCAACACCTTTTTCACCTGAACGGCCGGGGAGGGGAGGCTTCAGCCTCCCGTCCCCTAAAATTCAACTCGATCTGGACAACCCCCGCCGGGGCCGGGTAGGGGAGGCTTCAGCCTCCCGGTCCCCTAAAATTCAACTCGATCCGGACAACCCCCGCCGGGGCCGGGTAGGGGAGGCTTCAGCCTCCCGGTCCCCTAAAATTCAACTCGATCTGGACCATGAAAATGTTTTTTGATAGATTGAGATCATGATCAGAAATAACATACTCGCGGGCTCCTGGTATCCCGGCACGGCCCGCGAAATGAACGACGAGCTGAAAGAATACATCAAGGTTGACGAAGAACCCGGGCCGGCCATCGGCGTGGTCGTGCCCCACGCGGGCTGGCGCTACTCCGGCGGCGTGGCGGGCAAGGTCTTCGCCTCGGTGCGCGTCCCTGACACGGTCGTTGTGATCTCGCCCAACCACAGGGGCGCTGGAAACAGCAAAGCCATCTGGGACAAGGGCGCATGGAAAATCCCGGGGGCGACCATCCCGGTGGAGGAAGAGCTGGCGGCCCTGCTCGTCGAGCACGCCGGCCTGGTGTCCGACACGTTCGCGCATCAGCACGAGCACTCGCTCGAGATACTGCTCCCCTTTCTTTTCTTCAGAAACCCCGGGGTCAAAATCGCGCCCGTGTGCCTCGAGCCGCTGCCGCCGTCCGATCTGCAGCAGATCGGCGAGGGCATTGCCAGGGCCATAAAGGAGGCGGGGGGGGACATCCTGATCGTTGCCAGCTCCGACATGTCCCACTTCATCAGCGTGGCGGAGGCGAAAAAGCTGGACGGGATGGCCATCGAGAAAATGGAAAGCCTCGACCCCGAGGGCCTGCAGCGCACAGTCCGCGAAAACGACATTACCATGTGCGGCGTGATCCCGGCCGCGGTGATGCTCTACGCCGCGCTCGAGCTCGGGGCAAAGGAATCAAAGCTCATCGCTTACGCCACGAGCGCCGACGTGACCGGCGACACCGCGGAAGTCGTGGCCTACGCCGGGATCGTCGTGAAGTAGAATGGGAGACTAAAGTCTCTCTTACCCGCGTTTGTTTGTTATAGCCCCCCTTACAAGACGCAGCAGGTCCGCGAGCGAACCGTCGTACTGCCACAGCAGGCCGGCCGCGATGGTGACGGGAATGGAAAACTGCAGGTTTTCCCAGTACGTGACAGGGTGAAAGCCCATGCGAAGCGTGTTGTAGATCTCGTACGAGCCCGAGGCAATGAAATAGACCAGGGCCGCGGAGGCAAGCAGGCGAAGCGGCCATAGCTTCGGCCGTTTGCGAGCGGCATGCAGGGCTGTTGCCACGGCCAGCGGCGCCAGCAGGTAGCACAGAACGCTCATGATGACGGAGACGCCCACGTCCCAGGTGGGCGCGTCCCAGAAATACGCACCCCACACGAAAAAGGCCGTGCCCAAAAGGAACGTCAGGAATTTCCACGGCCGCAGGATGTTTTTGAGGTATTTTTTTATTTTTAGTCCCCCGCCGGAACGGGAGGCTGAAGCCTCCCCTACCCACCCGGCAATTAAGTCTCTATCGGACCGCAACGCAGCCGCAGCTGCCGCCCGAGGCGTCCAGCTCGCCGGCATCGGTGTCCGCGTCGGCGTCGGAGTCCGCGTCGGCCTCCTGCTCAGGCTCCTGCTCGGGCCTTGCGATGACCTCAAAGCTGAACGCCGTCTGCGCGCTCATGCCGAACTCGTCCCGTGCCTGCACCTTCACGACCACGCTCTGCGGCTCCGTGTAGATGTAGTTGATGGGCCTGGCCTCGAGCCAGTCCGTGTCCCACGTGCCGTCATAACCGAAGTCCCAGCGCACGGCCAGCCGGTCCTCGTCGCCGTCAGGGTCGGTTGCTTCCGGCGTGAGGGAAAAGACCTCCCGCGTGTACACATGATCCGGCGGGTGCACCTCGATCGTCGGCGGCTCGTTGTCCTGCGCCGCCTCGCCGAAGAGCGCGTCAAAGACCCTGAAGCGGCCATAGCCCCAAAGCTGGTTCGGCACGTCGCCCATGCCCGTGACGAGCTCGTCCACGACCGCCGCCTGCTGGAGCACGGGGCGCATGGCCTCGCCCGCAAGCTCGGGCATGGCCTGCAGGATGAGCGCCGTTCCGCCGGTCACGTGCGGGCCCGCGCCGCTCGTGCCGCCGAAGGCCATGTAGTTGCCCCAGCCGAAGCCCGCCTCGGGCACGAGGGGGGGCGCGGAGGTCAGCGGGTTGTCGGGCGCGGCCACGTCCATGTTCGGCGTCTCGTCGATGCGCGGCCCGCGGCTCGAGTAATACCGGTAGCTTCCGCGCGGCGTCTCGCCCCCCCAGTCCTCGGCGCCGTGCGCCGCGTAGGCTGCAACGTTGATCGCGCAGTCGGCCGTGCCGGGGTGGGTGACCGTGTAGTGGTCCGTGACAAACTCGTTCTGCCAGGCAACGCCCCGTCCCCAGCCCGTGACCTCGTCTGCGCTGTAGAGGTGCAGCTTCACGTGCTCGGCCGAAGGATTTGTGACGCGAAGGACCCACGTGCCGATGGGCAGCGGGTCCGTGGCGCGGTAAAGATCGCCCAGCGCGGCCGTGAACTTGTAGGTATTACGATCCGAGACGCTCTTCCAGCCTGCCATGAACATGGAACCATCCCAGATATAGGCGCCGCTCGTGCCGGTCTCGTCGATTTCATCGCACAGCCCGTCCTGGTTGCAGATCACGAACTGAAGGCCCCTCTCCGCGTCGGCCTGCCAGAGAAACGAGAAGTAGGCGATGGTGATGGACCTCCAGGAGCTGTAGTCCGGGACGTCGATCGTGATCTCGCCCGTCTCGCCGGCCGGGATCTCGAGAATCGCGTGCTTGGCGCTGCCGCCCAGGTTGCCGGCCGGGTTGACGTGGATCACGCCCTCGCTCAGCATGCTCTCGTCCATGGCTTTCTCCACGTCCGACGAGCCGTCGAGAAAATTGTCGACCCAGCTGCCCACCTCGTGCAGCATGATGTCGGGCGACTCGGCAAGAGCCCACATGACGCAGACCTCGTAGTCCAGGCTGGTGTAGGCCGCGACGACGAGCTCCGCGTCGGGCGCGATGCCGCCGAAGCGCGTCAGGCCGGCCGTGCCGCCGGCCACGATGCCCAGCGCCTGCGTGGCGTGGGACATCTCCCACAGGTTGAGGCCGAGCCTCTGCCAGTCAACGTACTCGATGAGGTTTTCGCCGCGCCGGTACTCGCGCAGGCCGGGCCCGTGCACCAGGGCTTTTATCTTGCTCGTGCCCAGCCGCATGAGCTTTTCGTTGAGGTCGAGCTCGCCGTTTTGGTTCATGTCGTCCACGATGAAGGCCGGCTCGCCGTAGGCGGGCGTCTTCTCCGTGACCGGAAAATCCGGGTCGTCCGGGTCGAGGCCCGCATCCCTCTTGCGGTTGCCGTTCATGTCCAGATAGAGCCAGTCCAGGCCGGCCGTGAACATGTCGTCATAGGTCGCGTCGGGAGGCATCTGGGGCGGCCACCCTGATATCCAGCCGCCCACGTCCACGAGCTGCAGCACCTCGCGCTCCGAGATGTCGCCGTCGCCGTCCAGGTCCACGCCGTCCGTGCCCGGTGTGAGCGCGCCGCTGCCGTCCACGTCCACCCACGCGTAGTAGCCCGCGTCGGGGCGGAAGAACACGGGGTGGGAAATGTCCATGTTGCTGTCGATGTCCGCGATCGTGATGCCCTGGCCGGTCAGCATCCAGGGGTTGCCGGCCGCCGCCGCGCTCGTGTAGGCATGGTACCAGCTCGGCTGCGCGCCGATCTCGACGCGCGACCAGTCGAGCTTGAGCAAAGGCTTCTGAACCGAAGGCACGCTTATCTTCTCGATGGCCGTCGAAGTGTCCAGGACCATCAGCCCCGCGGCATCGCATCGCGCCGGGTAGCGCAACCCGTAGTGCACGACCCCTGTGGACGCGTAGTAGAAGCGCACGCCGCCGTCCTCCATGTCCGAGAGCACGACCGCGTCGGGCTGCGCGATGAAGGTGATGCTCACGCGAACGAGCCCGTCCTCGTCCTCGAGCAGCGACGCCGGCCGGTCGCCGGGGTCGGCCTCCGCATAGCTTCGCAGCCTGCCCGGCAGGTTGCCCTTCACGGGGACCGACCCTGCGGCCGCCGCCGCCGCGCCAAGAACAATCGCGAGCAGAAAAACAGAAAATCCCCTTGCTGTGAACTTTTGCATAAACAAAACTTTCAAACTTTTCCATGAAATTGTCAACGGCTTTCCCCCGGCAGCCGGGCTCGAAGAGGCTCGACTACCGGACTTTCTTCCCTTTGAGCCTTGAGGCCAAGCGGCGCGTCTGTTTCCGCTGGGACAAAGGCGACGCCTTTGATGAAGAAATAGTCGCTTATCATTGAGGTATAAAATGGCCAAAAAAAATCTTGCACCCATCCATCCCGGCGAAATCCTCCTGGAAGAGTTCCTCAAGCCGATGGCCCTCAGTCAGAATAAACTCGCCAATGACATCGGTGTGCCGCCTCGCCGAATCAGCGAGATCGTACACGGAAAGCGTCGCGTCACGGCCGATACGGCACTCAGGTTGGCGAAGTATTTCAAGATGTCGCCGGAATTCTGGATTGGCCTGCAGATGGACTATGAACTCGACGTGGAAGCGGACCGTCTGGGTGACAGGCTGAACCGGGAAGTAGGCGTATACTCCAGGGTATCCTGATCCCGCCGGCCGCCGAATCCAGCGGCCGACTCGTCGAGGTACTTGCTGAGGCTGCCTTGTCTTCTTATCCAAAACATGCTTTTATAGCTTCCTGAAACGCCAAGGGAGGCAGCGATGACGGAAAAACAGTTCTCAACCAGCCCGGCCGGCGAGAAGTTCGAGATTCCAACGCAGGCCGTGCACAAGGCCGAGTTCGAGCGGCTGCGCCGGCTGGCCGCAAAACACAGAAAAGACGGGAAACAGATCGTGGTCGTCATGGGCGTGGGGTTCGTGGGGGCGGTCATGGCCGCCGTGGTCGCCGACAGCGTGGACAGGAAGAGCGGCAGGCCGTCGAAGTTCGTGATCGGCATGCAGCGCCCAAGCACGCGAAGCTTCTGGAAAATCCCGCTTCTTTGCCGCGGGGAGTCGCCGGTCAAGGCCGAGGACCCCGAGGTCGAAGAAATCATCCGCCGCACGGTGAAGGACAAGAAGACCCTGACGGCCACCTACACCTACGACGTGCTGAAGCTGGCCGACGTGGTCGTGGTCGACGTGCAGTGCGACTACCTCAAGGAGGATTTGGGCGACGTGGCCACGGGCGCAGCCGACATGGCCGCGCTCGAGGATTCTCTCGCCGTCATAGCGCAGAGAATAAGGAAAGACGCGCTGGTCCTCATCGAAACAACCGTGGCGCCCGGCACAACGGAGCAGGTCGCCTACCCTATCATGAAAAAGATCTTCGAGCGGCGCGGCATCCGGTCCCAGCCCATGCTGGCGCACAGCTACGAGCGCGTGATGCCGGGCCGAAGCTACGTGGCTTCCATCCGCGATTACTGGCGGGTCTGCGCAGGCATCAATGAAAAGGCGAAAAAGAAGGTTGTTAAATTCCTGACCGACATCCTGAACACGGACGCCTACCCCCTGACCGTGCTCGACCGCCCCATCGAGTCCGAAACAGCGAAAATCGTGGAAAACAGCTATCGCGCGACCATCCTGGCCTTCATGGACGAGTGGTCCGTTTTCGCGGAGCGAAACCGCGTGGACCTCAAGAAGGTCATCGAGGCGGTGAAAGTGCGGCCCACTCACTCGAACATCCTGTTCCCCGGCCCGGGCATCGGCGGCTACTGCCTGCCCAAGGACGGGGGGCTTGGCGTGTGGGCCTACAAGCACATCCACGGCTTCGAGGACGACATCTTCAGTATCACGCCCCTGGCCATCGACATCAACGACACGCGCGGCCTTCACGTGGCCCAGCTCGTCAGGGACGCGCTTCGCAACATGGGAAAACCCCTGGCGGCCGCCGAGGTCCTGCTCCTGGGCGCCTCCTACAGGGAGGACGTGGGCGACACGCGCTACAGCGGGTCCGAGCTGATCGTCAGGAAGCTTACCGAGATGGGCGCCGAGCTGCGCGTTCACGACCCGTACGTGGACCACTGGTGGGAGCTCGAGGCCCAGGACACCTACCCCTACCCGGGCCGCAGCCTGGCCCGCTTCTTCCACCGCCAGGAAAAGCTTGCCGACCTGAGGATTGAAAAGGACATGTGGGCCGCCCTGCGCCGGACCGACGCCGTCATCCTGGCCGTGCGCCACTCCGCCTACCTGGACCTGGACCCCGACAAGATGGTCCGGGCCGCGGGCAAGCCTTTCGCGATCGTGGACTGTTTCTGCATCCTGGACGACGCGAAAATCCGCCGCTTCTTCGAGCTCGGCTGCGAGGTCAAGGGCATGGGCCGCGGCCACGTCCAGCGGATCAAGGAAAGCGTGCGCAAGTCCCGGCGCCCGTAGCCGCGCGCCCTCGGCGCGCCCGACCCATCACCCGAGCGTAGTGCAGGGGGGCTTTACGCCCCGCCGGCTCCCCCCCCCCGAAGCAACGTGACAACGTCCCCCACCCGCCAACCCTTGATCGAAAAATGTTTTCTTGCTGAATGCAAGCCTGTATGATGGAGCCAGCCGTTCCACAGGCGCTTTTACCTGCCGTCTTGCGACATGAATGGAATTGCATAGAGATGTAAGCAACGATGCGATCGCAGTCCATCTTGCATTTGGCTGCCTTTAGGATATAATTAAATCAAAGTATGCAAATAACCATAAAAATACCCGAAGATGCTTTTTCCGTCCTGAGAACCGGGCCGGATGAGTTCGCGCAGGAATTGAAGCTTGCGGCCATAGTAAAATGGTACGAGATGGGAAAGATGTCCCAATCCAAGGCTGCCGAGCTGGCAGACCTGACGCGATGGGAATTTCTGGAAGTGCTTCGCCGCTACCAGGCCTCCCCGTTTCAAACCACACCCGATGAGTTGGAGAAGGAAGCCGGGATTGGGTAAGTGGATACTCAATGCCTCCCCTCTAATCTTCCTGGGCCGACTGGAACAGATCGGTCTAGTCGAGAAATTGTGCGATGAAGTCATCGTTCCCCGAGATGTTGCGGATGAAATCACTGCTGGACCGGCGGAAGATCAGGCCAGACGGTGGATAGAGGGCAGCGGATCGAGCTTCATCAAGCCCGTGCCATTCCTGCCGCCGCCTGTTGCAGCCTGGGACCTGGGTAAAGGCGAATCAGCAGTGCTTGCCCTGGGATATCTCGACCGCAAAAAGGAAATCGTCGTGGACGACCGCGCGGCCCGCAACTGTGCCAAGGCGCTTGAAATCAAATTTCTCGGCACCCTTTCAGTAATACTGAGAGCGAAAAAACTTGGACATATTAAGAAGGCTTCCCCGCTCCTGCGCAGGTTGGTCGATCAAGGATATCGCATCGATCAACATACGTTCGACAGGGCCGTTCAGCTTGCGGGAGAAGGTTGATTGCGGATCAAGGAAAGCGTGCGCAAGTCCCGGCGCCCGTAGCCGCGCGCCCTCGGCGCGCCCGACCCATCACCCGAGCGTAGTGCAGGGGGGCTTTACGCCCCGCCGGCTCCCCCCCCCGAAGCAACGTGACAACGTCCCCCACCCGCCAACCCTTGACCGAAAAATGTTGTCTTGCCTGATGCAAGTCGATATAATGAAAATCATGAGCTTTGAAAAAAGATCTCGTGAAAGGAGAAAGAGAATTGTTGTCCACAGGGCGGCAAGCTTCGAGGACGCGGATCGATGGGACCTCGAATTCTGGCAGAGCCAGACCCCGCAGGCACGGCTCTCTGCGCTGGTTGCCATTCGCCGAAACATCGCCATGATCAAGCGCTCAAGGTCCGGGAGAAAATAAAATGGCAACAATCCGGGATTTTAAGGACATGCTGTAGGCGTTGGCCAACCCCCACTAATTTGCACATCCACCCCCGCTTGTTCTATATAGTATAGCGTAGTGCGGGGCCTTACGCCCCGCCCGGGCGTAGTGCGGGGCTTTAGCCCTGAATATTATACACATAATTTTCAGGGTCCCACCTATCTCGTATAAAT
>JBDRLK010000025.1:0-13422 GCA_043813155.1 Pseudomonadota bacterium
GCCGAGGCCGTTCCAACGGATCTTTCACTTTGATGTGTCCTCTTCTTCGCGGATGTAGCCCAGGTCCGTGAGATGGCCCTTGGCGGCGGCGTCGAGCTCGATGGTCTTTCGGTCCACGGCGCCCTCGGCGACCTGCTTTTCGATCTTCGCGAGCTGCGCGCCCGCCTTCCCGTACTCTTCGGCCTGTGCGGCCGCGAGGTTTTCCTGCTCGCCGGGGTCGCCCGTCAGGTTGAACAGGCTCTTTGCCGGGACCCCCCTGGGGTTGTTTTCATTGGCCGCGATGATCTTCCAGAACTGATCGCCCTTGAGGTACACGATGGAGCGAAGCGAGTTGCCCACGTGGTCCTCCTCGGAGAAGATGGGCGCCGTGCGCTGCTCGAAAAGGTCCTGGCCCTGGAACCCTTTTGGAATCTTCGCTCCTGCAAGGCGGCAGATCGTGGGCGCGATGTCCACGAGCCCCACGAGGTCTTTTTCCATGACCTCGCCGGCCGCCTCGCCTTTCGGCAGCCTGACCATGAGGGGCACCCTGATCTGCTCCTCGAACAGCGTGTCGCCGTGCCACCAGCCGCCGTGCTCGAGAAACTCTTCGCCGTGGTCGGAGAACAGGATGACCAGCGTCTCGTCCCACCACGGCTGCTTTTTCATGTACGCGAGCAGCCTGCCGAGCTGCTCATCAAAATGGCGCACCTCGCCCGTGTAAAGCTCCTTCATCCTGCCGAGCCACTGCCTCGGCGGGTTGGGCGTGACCTTGCGCGCGATGGCCCTGCCGTCGTCCGGGTGCGAAAAATAGGGGTCGTGCGGGTCCATGTACTGCAGGAAGAAGAAGAACTTCTCGCCCTTCTTCGTCTGCCCGTTGCGCTTGTCCAGCCACTTGATGGCCTCGTCGGTCAGGGTTTTTCCGTCCTGGTAATGCGCGCCCGGCTTCGATCCTTTTGCCACGAGCTTGGACCATATCTTGTTCGTGATCTCGTAGAGAAGAAGCTTGCTCGATGCGTCCGATGCCCCGAGGAAGTAAGACGGCTCCAGGTAGTGATAGCGGTCAAAACCCTGGCCGAAGCCGAAGTAGGGCGACGTGACATAGTTGGTCACCATGGCGGCCGTTTCATAGCCCTCGCCTTGAAGCACCTCGCTCACGGTCTCCACGGCGGGCGGAAGCTGGTCCATCTTGTAAACAGCCCTGTGCGAGGACGGGTAGCGGCCGCTGAGCACGGTGGCCACGGACGGCCTTGTCCACGAGGCCTGCGCATAGGCGCGATCAAAGGTCACGCTTTCCTTTGCAAACTGTTTCATGTTCGGGGTTACGCCGTCCGCGCCGTAAGGATCGGTGCAATCGGCGCGCAGCGTGTCCACCATGATGAGAATCACGTTCGGGCCCTTCAGCTCTGCCGGCTTTTTACCGCCGCCATCGCCACCACCGCCTCCTCCGCCGCCGCTCAGGGCCAGAAGCGCGCCGCCCAGCACGGCCACCACGACCGGCATGAACCAGGGCATCAGTACAAAGCGCCCGGCCATGACCTCGAGAAGCCGGCCGAGCACCTTCCAGAAAACATACACCACGCAAAGCGCGCCGACGACCAGGCCGAGCTGCATGGCCAGCCCGGCCGGCGAGCCCCAGCCGAGCTTTTCCTGGAAAACGTCGCGCCCCAGAAGGAACCTCCACACGACAAGAGAGACGAGAGCGAGCACGGCCCCGCTGCTGAGCGCGTAGAGCCTGGCGTCGCTGATCCCCTTTCGCGCAACGCGCCACGCGGCCTCGAGGAAAACGCCGGCCGCGGCGCCTCCCAGCGCGCCGATGATGCCGTAGAAAAGCACGGCATAGCCGACCACGCCCGCCCCCGCGCTCCCGCTCGCGTGGCTCAGGACCCACCATCCCTCGACAAGGCCCGCAATGGCGCCGCCGAGGCACCCGCCCGCGAAACCCAGCCCGATGGCCTGTAAAAAAGATCGTTTCATGGTGTTGCCCTACGTGTTCGCGGCGGGCGCGGCTTCGCCGTCCGCCGCCGCCGCCTCCTGCTTTTCCTTCATTTCCTTCATCATCCTGTAATCCGCCCGCCGCGCGAGCCAGATGGGTCCGCCCGCCAGGCTGATGCCCTCTCCCACAACGTAGCCCAAAAAGGCCATGACAGCGCCGCTGGCAAAGCCCACGTCGCCTCCCCCGAGCTGCTCGCCGATGAGCACGGCCCAGACGAGCTCCCTCACTCCCACGCCCGCGATGGACACGGGCACGATCGTGGCCGCGATCATGATGGGGCCGATGAAATAGACCGCCTTGAGCGAAACATCGAACCCTAGCGAGTGGCCCGTGAAGTAGTACATGCCGCATGTGCCCAGGTGGACGCAGAACCCGGCGGCCAGGGCCTTGAGAAGCAGGAGCTTGCGGTTTTCGTAGGCGCTGAGCGCGTCGGCGAATTTCAAAAGCTTTTTCTCGAAGCGCTTCGTCAGCCTGGACATGGCCACGACGATCTTCCTGATGATCGAGGGCTTCATGATCATGGCAAGCGCCACGGCCATGGGAAGGCCCATGACCACGACGATGATGGTCGAGGCTTTCTCAAAGCTCTGGCGGTACCCCTCGTTCCGGATGATGGTGCTTCCCAGGGGAAGCGTAGCCAGGATCAGGACCGACAGGATAAAGAAGCCCGTGATCTTTTCCACCAGGATAACGGAAACGCTGGCCGCCGTGTTTTTCGCGTGCCTGGCAATGTCATAGAGCCTCCAGCCGTCCAGGCCCGTGGTGCTCGGCGTGAACGAGCCGATGAAGCGGCCGATCAGGAACGAGCCGATAAGATGCCACCACCCTATCCGCAGGCCCTGGCCGTTGAGAAGGATCCTCCAGCGCACAACGGCCATGAACATGCCCGTGCCCTTGACCGCGAACGCCCCGGCCATCCAGAGAGCGAAGTGCGAGGCGGGCATGCGCGTGAGCATGTCCTTGATGTCGCCCAGGTTCGAGCTCATCAGGATCTTTCGCAGGATGAGCACGACGATTGCGGACGATACCGTGAACTTGATCAGCCATAAGATCTTGGCCTTCAGGCTCTTTTTTTTCTTCTGGTCTGTCATGGTTTTCCCACTCTCCACCTCCCCCAACCCATCCACTGTGGTGCATGGGCGGCTGAAGCCGCCCGATTTCCTGGGAGGCTGAAGCCTCCCCTACCCAGCAAGAACAGACGGGAGGCTGAAGCCTCCCCTTCTACCCCTGTTTTTTATCAGCCATCAGCAATGATTTGCCTTCCACCATGGGCGGCCGCGGCATGCCCATGCGATCGATGATCGTGGGCGCTATGTCGATCATCCTCGCCCCCTCGATCGCGCCCGCCGCCACGCCGTCCCCCCACAGCACGACGAGGCCGTCCATCCTGTGAAACCCGTTGGGCTGGGCGCCGGCCGGCCGGTAAAGGTCCGTGGCGCCCAGAAGCGGCCTCGGGACAATGGAAAAATCCCGCATGGAAAACACGACGTCCGGCGCGTACTGCGTCATGGGGCCGTTGTAGAGCTCCTCCCTGTCCCACAGGCCCGTCACCATCTTCCCGCCGTCCGGATGGACAACGCCGGTCAAGGCCTTCTTGATCCTGTCCCTGATCTTCGCGGCCTCCGCGTCGCTTTCGACCACGGCTCCCTCGCCCCTTCGCCGTATGAAGAACCCGTGGCATGGAATGGACGCGTAAAACGCCGACGTTCCCTCCATGTCCAGGAACGGCTCGAGATCGTTTAAAAAGCTCGAGCGGCCGCGCCGGATTTTTCCGCGCACGCTGCGCTGAAAACCTTTCGGCAGGATCTTTGTTATAAAATTACTGTCGCCGATTTTCCAGGCACGATAAAACATGCGCTTTTTAAAGGCAACCTCTTTTTTAACGCGCAGCAGGCCGATCTCCTCGAGCAGCCTGTTGGCGTTGAAATAGCCGTCCGTTGCGCCAAAACCGTGGTCGCTCATGACAAGGAGCATGGCGCCCTGCTTTTCGGCGCGGCGCGCTGCTTCCTCAAGGAGGCCGTCGATCATGGCGTAGATCCCGGCAGTCCTTTCCCTGACTTTCCGGCCCAGCTCGCTTTCGAAGTGCCGGGGGTAGGCGCTGTCCAGAAACTTCCATAGAAGGTGCCCGATCCTGTCGGTGGCCACGAACACGGCCATGAGAAAATCCACGGGCTTTTTGTCCCACAGGTGGAAAAAGGCGTCGATCTGCACACGCGTGTGCTTTTCCAGGTCGCCCAGGAAAATCGCCATGTCCTCCCAGAACGTGTTGTCGTAGCGCGGGATGTCCACGTCGATAACATAGTCCGGGAACGCGTCCAGGAGCTCCTGCTTCAGGCCCTCGGGATAGGTGAACGCGGCGTCTCGCGACGGCGTCATTATGCCGGAGATCATCCACCCCTTGAGCGGAGCGGGCGGGTACATGACCGGCACGCCCAGAAACCCCGAGCTCATGCCCCCGCGCTCGAGCGCCTCCCAGACTTTCATGCTTTTCATTTTTCCCAGGTCGATGAGCGGCCTTTCAGGGCCCGCGTGGGGCGTGAGGCGAAAATCGAAAATCCCGTGCCGCCCCGGGTTCACGCCCGTGAGCATGGAGGACCATGCGGGCGGCGTCGTGGGCGGCACCGTGCTCTCGAGCACGCCGCTCGCGCCCTGCTGGACGAGCCTTGAAAAAGCCGGCAGCTTCCCCTCGTCCATCATGGGGCCGAGCTGCTTGAACGTGGCCCCGTCAAGACCGATGACAATGACCTTCTGCTTCGCATCCATGGTACGCACGCGCGAATGACTGGAAGCCTTCTCAAAAATGCCGTATGAGCCCCAAACGCGGGTAGGGGCGGCTTCAGCCGCCCGAGGAGAACATGCTCGCGGGAGGCTAAAGCCTCCCCTGCCCGGGGCATTTTTTAAGATGGCTTCTAATTAATAACTCAAATTCGAATAAAATTTCAACTTATGGAAAATGAATGCGCTGCCATCACCTTTCGTGATGGATTTGGACAAACAAAGAAGGACCTGAGGAGCTTCAGGCCCGGCCTCTGCCTGCCACTTGCAACGTTGCGGGTTACATGTTATAATGTATTGAGGATAACGAGCTTGGGATGATAAAATCCTTCAAACACAAGGGATTGGAAAAACTTTTCTACAATGGTGACCGAAGGCGTATTAATGCGGACCATGCTCAGAAGCTCATCCGAATCCTGGACCGCTTGGATGCGTCCATGCGACCTCAGGACATGAACCTGCCAGGGTACAGGTTGCATGAGCTCAAAGGAAAAGAAAAAGGCAGCTGGTCGGCATGGGTGAGCGGCAATTGGCGTGTCACGTTTCGTTTCAGTGGAGCCGATGCGATAGAAGTGGACTATCGCGATTACCATTAAGCCGGAAGGAGCGTTTTAACATGACGGCAAAAAGAAAACCAACGCATCCCGGAGAGGTTCTGCGGGAAGATGTCATTAATCCCCTGGGTCTGACCGTAACGGAAGCAGCAAAGCGCCTGGGAGTAACCCGCAAGACCTTGTCCGAGCTGCTCAACTGCAAATCCGCACTAAGCCCTGAAATGGCGGTCAGGGTCGGCAAGGCCACAAAGACAACTCCGGAAAGCTGGTTATACATGCAGGCGAAACTGGACCTGTGGAACGCAGAGCAAAAACAGTCCGAGGTCAGGGAATTCGAGGAAGCGCATGCAGTTTGACCGCAATCCCGGATTAAAAGGTTGGTCACCCCTCGAAGCATTATTTCACCTTTCATTGCCTTCGTACCAAAGTCATGGTATAAATTAAGTATTAAAAAGGATATGAAATAAGATGTCTTTAAACATTACGGAAGATATCAGAACGATTTCCGAGCTGAAGAAAAAAACGCGTGACATTTTCCGGCAGATGCACCGCACGGGCCGCCCGGTTATCCTCACCGTCAACGGAAAGCCGGATGCTGTCCTGCTTGATGTGAAAATCTTCGAGGAGAAACTGCACGCCTTGAATCTCGGTGTTCTACTGGCCGAAGCGAAAGTGGAAATGAAGAAAGGGCGAATCCGCCCGGCACGAAGCTTTCTCCGGGAGCTGAAGAAAAGTGCGAAAGCATCGCGTTGAAATCACCGGTCCTGCCGAATCCGATATCCTGGAAATTTTCGCGTATATTTCGCGGGACAACAGGACTGCCGCGACACAATGGGTCGAAGAGATAGAGCGGCAGATCGGCTCATTGGAACGCTTTCCCGAGCGGTGCCCCGTCATTCCCGAGTCAAAGGAGCTGGGGGAAGAGTACCGACACCTTGTCTATGGCAATTACAGGACCATCTTCAGGATCGAGGAATCAAAAATCATCATCATGAGAGTCATCCATGGCGCCCGATTGCTCGATATGGGCATATTCAAGAAATAAGCAAAAGACTTTCTGCCGTTTCAAAGATTGGCCAAAAACCCCTCGATGTACTTTTTCACCTTGCCGGCGGGCTCGTAAACGCCGAAGTGGCCCTCGCACAGGATGTCCGCGTTCAGGCTGATGAGCTTTTGCAGGGATTCGCGGGCTTTTTCGCGGTCCGCGCCCCATTCGGGGTTGTAGGGGCCGTGGACGTCCTGGCCGAAAAGAACTCTTTCGCCCGACGGCGCGTCGAAGTACACGGCGATGCTTCCCGGCGTGTGGCCCGGGATGTGGACGACCTTCATGTCGAAGCTCTTGAAGCTCAGCGTGCTCTCCTCGCCCTCGAGCTTCCTGTCCACGGTGCAGGGCTCGTAGTCCGCGCCGTAGAGCTCGGCCAGCACGCCCCTGCCGCCCGTCTCGATGTCCTCCGCGTCGAGCGCGTGGGCAATGATGCTCGCGCCGTGGGCCTGCCTGAACGCCCCGAGGGCGCCCACGTGGTCGATGTGGCAGTGCGTGGCGATCAGGGAATGGACGTTTTCCGGCTTGAAGCCCAGCGTCCTGATGTTTTTGCAGAGGCGCTGGAAGCTGCGGCCGGCCCCGGAATCGATGAGCACGAGCTGACCGGCGTCCACGAGGTAGACGCTGCAGTCGTGGTCGTGGGATATCTCGCTCGACCCGACGATGTACACCTGTTTTGTTATCTGCTGCGGTTCATGCATGGTCTTTTCCTAATGTCGCCGTTTTCCGAAGAAAGGTCAAGCAGGCAACGAGTAATTTGCATTCTGGTGTCATCCCGAGCCCCCTACGCCGCTTGTAGTGCGGGGCTTCAGCCCCGCCGGCTTCAACCTGGCTGCAGGCGGCCCTGAAGGGCCGCACTACAGACCAATAGCCAAAGCGGCAATAATTGCGGAAGAACACGGGATTTAAATAGAATGTCATTCCGACGGCAGCGATCTCTCCCCGACCGTGTCATTCCGACAGCAACGATCCAGATGAAGCCGAGGAATCTGAAAATTCAAATCATGAGATCCCTCAGCTTTGAATTGCTCGTTGCCTTCGGGATGACAATGAGTTTGAGCTGCGGGATGACACCCTGACACAGTTTACTCGCTCGGCCGCCTGTTACTTGATTTACTGCTTTTTGTATT
This sequence comes from Pseudomonadota bacterium, assembly GCA_043813155.1. Taxonomy (GTDB): domain Bacteria; phylum Myxococcota_A; class Polyangia; order DRWM01; family DRWM01; genus JBDRLK01. The sequence goes on from JBDRLK010000025.1 coordinate 7,474, forward strand.
CTATATATAGGGGCACGCATGAAAGAGCGCAAAAAGAAGAAAAAACCTTCTTCCGGGAAAAAATCCCGCATAGAAAAGGCGCACGAGGTGGAAGTCGTCCCGAAAACCGCTCTCACCAGGATCGAGACCGGCGGGGAGATGGTCCATCTCGATCCCCTGACGCTGTACATCCAGGAGGTCCGCCGCTACCCCGTTCTGCCGCCGGAGGATGAAAAGCGCCTGTCCATCATGTACTATGAAAACAAGGACGAGGACGCCGCCAGAAAGATCATCACGAGCAACCTGAAGCTCGTTGTCAAGCTTGCCTTCGAGTACCGCAATGCCTACAAAAACGTCCTGGACCTGATCCAGGAAGGCAACATCGGCCTGATGATGGCCCTGAAGAAGTTCGACCCCTACAGGGGCGTGAAGTTCATCTCCTACGCTGCCTGGTGGATCCGGGCCTACATCCTTCGCTACGTGCTCAACAACTGGAGAATGGTCAGGATCGGGACAACGCAGACGCAGCGCAAGCTCTTTTTCAACCTCCACAAGGAAAAGAAGCGCCTGGAAAAAATGGGCATCGAGCCCGACGCCGAGATCATCGCGAAACGGCTCAAGGTCAAGACAAAAGACGTCATTGAAATGGACCGCCGGCTGGCGGCCACGGACATGTCCCTGGACAGCACGATCAAGGGGGACTCGAACAGGGAGATCACGAAGCTCGACACGATCGGCGACGATGCGGCGGGCGCCGACGAAGTGCTGGCGGTCGCACAGTTCAACGACGAGCTGCATGACAAGCTCGGGGTCTTCGGCGCCACGCTCGAGGGAAAGGAAGAGTACATCTTCACGCAGAGGCTCATGTCCGACCGTCCCATGACGCTCCAGGAAATAGGTGAGCATTTCGGCATCACGCGCGAGCGCGTGCGGCAGCTCGAATCGCGGACCATGAAGAAGCTGAAAGCCTTCCTCCTGGAAGAAATGCGGGGGTATTTCGATGAATCCCAGCTCTGACGCCCCCCCCGGCAGGGCCGCCCTCTATGTCGTTGCCACGCCCATCGGGAACCTCGGCGACATCACGGTAAGGGCCCTTGATGTTTTCAAATCCTGCGGCGTCATCATCTGCGAAGACACGCGAAGGACCCGCAGGCTGCTCGATCACTACGCCATCGACGCCGAGCTCATGGCCCTTCACCGCTTCAACGAAGAGAAGGGCGCGCCGCGCGTTGTCGCGAGGCTGGCCGCGGGAGAGAGCTGCGCCTACGCGAGCGAGGGCGGGACCCCGGCCGTCAGCGACCCGGGCGCGCGGCTCGTTGAAAGGGTGCGCAGCGCCGGTTTTCCCGTGATTGCCGTTCCCGGAGCGTCCGCGGTCACGGCGGTCATGAGCATCGCGGGCTGGGAAAGCGGGTTTTTGTTCGCCGGGTTCGTGGAGAAAAAGAAGGCGGCCAGAAAGAGGCAGATCGCAGCGCTCGCCGGCCTTCCCTGGGCCGCGGTCCTGTTCGAGGCGCCGTCCAGGATAAGGTCGACCCTTGCCGACATGCACGGCGTGCTCGGTGGCAGGGACATCCTGCTCGCGCGGGAGCTGACCAAGCTCTACGAGCAGGTCATCAAGGCGCCCGCGGGGAAAATCCTGGACGAGCTGCCCGACCCCGTAAAGGGCGAGATCGCGCTCGTGATCTACCCGGAGAAAAAAGCCGCAAAAGGGTCGCCGACCGCCCCGGCCGATCTTGCGAAAATCATGAAAGCCTGCCGCGACATGGCGGCCGGCGGCGTGAAACCCATGAAAGCGGCGTCCATCGCAAGCCTGCTCACGGGCGTGGGCAAGAAGACCATCCTTCGCATCACCGGGAACGAGTTTTAAAATCAGCCGAGCAGGTGAAACATGCCCGATTTCTTCAGGGCTTTATCGAACGTGGCCGTTGTGTCGCATCCGTGCGCCCGATTGATCCTGCCCACGAGATAGTCTGCAATATCTCCCTTTCCGTTTTTATAGTCCTGCAGCGCCTGCCGGGCAATATCCTTCATTTCGATTTCTATCTGTTTAGTCAGGAACAGTTTTTCCAGGACGTCTATGACCTGGTGCTTGGCGAATCCATACGCGGATTCAAGCACCCAGACCAGCTCGCATAACACGATAAGGCTGATAAAGCAGCTTTCGCCGTTGTTTGCCGCCTTTTGAATATAGCCGGACGCCGTTTCACTCTGTTTCTTATCGTCCTTTACAAGATAACGAACGAGAACGTTTGTATCAAGTCCCTTCATCGCTTCACCTTGCTCGCAATCCGTTTCCTGACGGCTTTCATCATGTCCTCGGCACTGACACGTTTCAGACCGGGCCGATGAAGGATTCCTTCGAGCTCGCCAATATCGATGGTAGCAGGCGCGAGTATCACCTTTCCCCCCTCCTCGATGATAAAATCCACTCTGTCTCCCGGTTGAAGATTGAGATGCTCCCTTATCTTCTTGGGAATTGTTGTCTGACCCTTGGACGTCATGGAGCTGGCAGGCATTCCGACTCCTTTCATTTCATTTATTCCTTACTTAATAGTAATGCGTTTCTTCCTTTTTGTCAAACAGCATGGCATACGGTTGTAGTGCGGCCCTTTACGGGCCGCTCGGGCGTGGCTAATGGACCAGCGGGGCTAAAGCCCCGCACTACATTCCAAGCCCGGGCGTGGCTCGCAGTGCGGCCCTTTACGGGCCGCTCGGGCGTGGCTAATGGACCAGCGGGGCTAAAGCCCCGCACTACATTCCAAGCCCGGGCGGAGCTAATGGACCAGCGGGGCTAAAGCCCCGCACTACATTCCAAGCCCGGGCGTGGCTCGCAGTGCGGCCCTTTACGGGCCGCTCGGGCGTGGCTAATGGACCAGCGGGGCTAAAGCCCCGCACTACATTCCAAGAGTTTTAATATCAAATTCAAATGAGCCCGAGAATTTATAATCCCTATAGCTCTTAACCAGCTTTTGTCTTACCGGGTTTTCAAGAATGTATCTGACAACCTCTATTCTATCTTCTTCATTTCTAAGAACATGATCGAAATAGCCGTCCTGCCAAAGTTTCGAGTTATACTCTTTTTTATAGTAGTAGCCAGTAAACTGTTTAAAGCTCGACATAAAAATTTTCATCTTGGAATCTTTTTGTTTTCCTTCGATTAGAAGGTGCAAGTGATCAGGCATGAAGCAATATGCCCACACTTTGAAACCAAACTCCTCCGCTTTTTCTTTGAGGCATTGTAAGGCAAAATCGAAAACACCTTCTTTCTTGAAAGGTTCTGTATGGTTGCATGTGCATATCGTAATAAAGTAGGCAAAGCAGCCTTTGTAGCTGAATCGCTTCAAGCGAATGCGTTTTTGGTGTTTCATGGTAGTATCTCCTCGGATACCCGGGCGGGGCTAGTGGACCAGCGGGGCTAAAGCCCCGCACTACATCCGCGTAGTGGACCAGCGGGGCTGAAGCCCCGCACTACGTGCGATTAGAGCGTCAGTACGCGCACGGGCTCGAGGCGCCGTCGGGGTTCGCCGTCCAGTTGAGGATGTCGCCGTCGGGGTAAACCACGTTCACCCTTTCGATGGACACGCCCTGGTCCGGCTCTCCCAGCGCGTTGGGGTACAGGGCCGCGACGCTCCCGTTTGGGTCCACGATGTAGACGGGCTCGCCTCCCGTGTTGCGAAGGCCCCTGTCGCCAAGCGACGCGTCGAGGCTGATGAGGGTGCAATCCTCGGGCGGCCTGGCGTCGAAGGGATCGGCCCGGTTGAACTTCGACGACACGAGAAGAACGGGCTCGGCCTGCTCGATCACGGCGCCGTCAGGGATGACATCGCCGTAGCCCTCCATGAGCGCGGCGCAGTCTTCCGGCCCTTCGCATGGCGGCGGCGGGCTGTCGGCAAGGCGCCAGCCTCCGATGTCCAGGGGCATGCGCGCGGTGCTCATGATCTCCACGAACTCCTGGTCCGGCTCCGGGCCGTTGGGGTTGATGAAAACTTCCGTGATTGCGAGGCCGAAATCCCGGGGCACGTACACGTCCACGGTGCGCAGGATCTCCAGGTCGTCGGCAAAAGGGCACCAGCAGAAAAGATCGCAAAGCAGGGTCCAGTCCTGGGGAAGGTCGCGCACCACCACGTGATGGTCTCTTGTGAAATCGCGCTCCTTTTCCCAGAACATGCGCGGCGAGGTCGCGCTTTCCTGGCACACCACTTCGGCCTTGCACGAAGCGTTGGTCGTGAAGCGAAGCGAGGCGTGCCCTCCCGACGACGCGACGCACACGTCGTCGAGGAGAGCCTCGTACGCCCCGCAGGAAGGCATGGGCTCGAGGGCGAGGGGCGCCGCGCCGCAGGGGCCGTCGTCAATGAAATCACTGTCCGCGTCATCCCGGTCCTCGTCGTCCTGCGGCTCGCCGCCCGTATCACGGCCCGCGTCCCCGGGGCTCCCGAAGTCCTCGCTCCCATCGATGCTCATGTCGAAAGGCTCATTGCTGTAGCTCCGCGGGCAGCCGCAAAGAAGCGCCGCCCCGGCCGCGAAAAGAATGAAAAGAGTTTTGATCGCTGTCATACTCGCTTTATCGCCGCATGCGCTTGAAAAGTTTCCGGTTGCGTGTTTTTTTTTAACTGCTAGAATTGAAAAAGAATCGAGGTGAAGAAATGAAAATAACCATGCTTTTTGTTGTACTGGCCCTCGTCCTTGTCTCCTGCAACGGGGACAACGGCGGCACGGACGATGCGGCCGACGACCCGCAGCCCGACCATGTGGACGACACCATGGACGCGGTCGAGGACACGGCGCCGGATCCCGCGCAGGACCCGCAGGAAGAAGACCCCGTGGAGGAGCCCGCACAGGACGTGGTGGAAGAGGAAGGGCCTCCGCCCCAGGACCCGATCACGTTCATCATCCGCAACACGTCCGAAGACCCGGTCTACCTGGACTGGGGGCTTCTGGGCAACAACCTGGTCGCGGGCAGCCGGACAACGGGAGGCGCCTTCGACCCCGTCAAGTACTGGACGCCCTTCTGCATGGCGGCCTGCGAGGACCACGAGCCCGGGGGCATGTGCTGCATGGAATGCCTGCCGCCTCCCACTGTAAAACTGCTTCCGGCCGATGGTGAGGTGGAGTACGAGTGGGACGGCGAGAGCCTCTACACGACCGACGCGGACTACTGCGTGTGCACCTGCTACAGGGAGACGGCCGTCACGCCCATGCTGTACAAGGCCGAGGTCTGCGTGTACGCCTCTTTCGACTGCTTTACCGAGCCCTGCGAGCCTGACGCCGACAACATCATCCAGTACTCGACCCCCGAGGGCGACCCGCAATGTTACGACGTGGAGTTCGATATTCCCTACGCTGAAGACGAGGTCGTAATCGAGGTGGCGTATATCGTGGAGTAGCGGCGGGTGTGCCTTGACATTGTTCGATTCGTTGTTTCCGGTTTGGTCAACGACTGAATATCCTGCACGTTGGGAATGGAATCAATCCAGCGCCGGCAGAGACCGGTCAGTATTTTGTCCGAGATCTTGAAGCTTGAAAGCCCAGCTTGATTTCACCTCAAAAATGTGGTTTTATTTTATTAAGGATCAAGTAATGAGCTCAATAAAAGAATCGCTCTATAAAACCATTGAACTCCTGAGCGAAAAGGAAGCACGGCAGATCATGAAGCTTATCCGGCTTCTAAGGAAAAATAGAGCAGGATCCCGGACCTTGCAGCGCCTGGCTATTGATACTGCATTTAACATACCTGTAAAGAAACCAAAGGCCCGTCGCATAGTCAAACCCATCAGGGGTAAAGGCGTTCCAGCCTCCACGCTCCTTGTTGAGAACCGCCGATGATTTTCTATTATCTCGACGCAAGCGCATGGGTCAAGCGCTATTTCAAGGAGAAGGGCACGGACTTCGTGCAGAATTTATTCGCCCAAAATCAGAATGTAGCCTGTTCATCGCTCGGAATGATAGAGGTTGCGGCAACCTTATCACGGAAGC
>JBDRLK010000026.1:0-3685 GCA_043813155.1 Pseudomonadota bacterium
GGCGCCATTAAAATCGAGGTTGTGTTCGACATTTCCGTTGACGGCATCCTCGATATTTCCGCTAAAAACCTTGATACGGGAAAAGCCGAGAAAGCAAAGCTGACTCTCTTCGGGACGTAACATGTCGTCAGAGATCGAGGAATGGAAAAAGAGGATCAAGCGAGCCTTTGATGCCCTCGAACAGGTGAGCTATTACCAGATCCTGTCTGTCTCCAAGACCGCAAAGGAAGAAGCCGTCAGGGACGGCTACTACAAGCGGGCCAAGCAGCTTCATCCCGACAAGGTCAGGCATCTTCCCGAACCGCTGAAGTCGCAGGCCATGGCAATCTACAAACGGGTCGCGGAAGCTTACCAGACCCTCACCGACCCCACGCTGAGAAGGGCCTATGACGAGGCCCTGAAGGAGGGGAAAAAGCGCCTGATCGTCTCAGACAGGCTTTCCATCAAGCCAAAAGGCGAATTCGATTTCCTGGTAACTGATAACGGCAGGAAGTATTACAAGGCCGCGAAGAAGGACTTCGAAGCCGGCCAGTTGCCCCACGCCAAGCTCAACATCAAGATCTGCATGCAGTACGAGGGGAACAAGAAGGAAATTCTTGCGCTGCTCAAGAAAATCGAGAGCAAGTAAGGCAGGTTACTCGAGGATTCCCCGCAGGAAGGGCCGGCAGTCCATGAGGTCTCCTCGCCTCTGGTAGTTGGCATCCGGGACGTTCAGGTAGGTCCAGTTGCTCGTGTCGGTCAGCGGCCCGGTGAGGTCGTTGGAGTAGAGCTCGAAGTGAAGCATGGACCAGGTGCCGGAGCTCATGTCCAGGTCGCCCATGACGGCGATCTGCTGGCCCGCCGAAACCGTCGACCCGATGCCGAGGCCCCCGGGCAGGCCGCCGTCGTCCACCTCGCCGTAGCGCACCGTGAAATCGTCGTGGTCCACCTCCAGGGCGTTGGTCCCGTTGTAGAAGGCGTAGTAGTTGACGATAATGCCGTCGGCCACGGCGTAGACGGGCGTGTCGTTGTTGTAGGCGTAGTACGCCGTCTGGTAGTCGTAGCCGCCGTCATGGGTCCAGTACAGGTCGCACCCCGCGTGCACACGGCCGCCCGACCGGGACGAGCCGAACTCCGCCGAGCTGCCCGGGGAATCAAACTTGCTGAGGATCAGCTCCGGCCTGTCGGCAATGGGAAACACCAGGGGGGGGTTGACCGGCGTGAAGAGCACCTCGTCGGTCGCGATTTCCAGGCGATCGGCGTCGTAGCCGGCTACCACCATGTTCCTTTCGAACCCCACGCCGGAGAAGCTGTACGTGGTGGCCCCGAGGTCGGCGGCCAGCAGGTCGTCGTGAAGGGGCCATGCATCGACCTCGATGGACACCCATTGCACGTCCACGCCCGCGGCGAACCGGATCTCCACGGGGTTGACCACCTCCTCCCCGGCGGCGGGAGCGAGGATCTCAACCCATGCCCCGGAGCTCGCATCCGGCTTGCTTTCATCCCCCGCGTCTTCGATATCCTCCGCTTCCCCGGCATCCGCTGCATCCACGGCATCATCGGCCTCCCATGCGTCCCCTGAATCCCCGGCATCTTCCGTGTCCAGGGAATCCGGGACTTCCCACGCATCCCCGGCATCATCATCCGTGCCGTCGCCGGTGCACGCCGCAGGCGCGGCAGCCATGAGCATGCAGCCGAGCAGCACGGCCCATCGCGCCGTGCGAGGGCTCGCATCCGGTTCCATGCGCTTTCGTGTCTGCATGATTTCAACCTCCCGGGCCGGCGAGCCTGTCGGCCGGCGCACCGGCTCCTTTCACGGCGCCCTCATGATGTCCAGCCGCTCCGTGTACACGGTCGTCCAGGGGCCGGTGGGATTGCCCGCCGGCGCGCCGATGCCCACGACTTCCAGCCTGTTCGTGCCCAGGCGGAAGATCGTGAAGTGCAGCATGCCGCTGTTGGTGTCCGACCGGTAGAGCGGCGTGCCCGCGCTGAACATCGGTATGGTGATGGCGTTGTACGGGCTCGGGCACGTCCAGCTCCTGTACTCCGGCACATGGTGGTTGTGGCCGTGGATGTAGGCGACCACGGGGTTCGACATGGACAGCTTCTGCCCCGTGAAATCCCCGGTGCCGTGCTGCGCGTTGTGGATGAGCCGGCAGAAGCTCTCCTTCTCTTCCGCGTCGATCCGGTCGGTGGACAGCGGGTAGTGCGCCACGATCACGATCTGCCGCGTCGAGTTGTTCGTGCGCGCCTGGAGGAACTCCTTGAGGAATCCCCGCGAGCCGTGCGGGTCCACGATGCGCATGGTGTGCGGCGAGGACACCTCGATAAACTCGTCGTTGTAGCCCGGCTTGACGTCCACGTTCACGAACCAGATGTCGTCCCAGCGCCAGGCATGGTGCCCGGTGCCCGCGGACGCGTCGTCGTACAGGTCGGACGAAGCGCCGGGCCTGTGCGCGGCCGTGATCGAGTCGAGACGGTCGATGACGGGGTGATGGCTCACGTCGCCGGGGTAAGGCGACCTGGGGAAGTCATGGTTGCCGTAGACGTCGTAGACCGGGAACCACAGCCGGCCCTCGCTCCCGCAGCGGCCGAAAGCGTCCCGGTAATACCTGTACTCCCGGCACACCATGCTCCCCGCGGGGATCGACTCGCTCCCCGCGTGGGTCAGGTCGCCGGCGATGACCACGCCGCGGACGTGGTCGTAGGCCTCGCCTTCGCGCAAGAAGCCCGCGCCGGGCGGCCACACGTGGGGCTCCCAGAAGATGGACGGCGAGGCGCTGTTGACCGCATCGCGGATGAGCCGGTTCTGGTCGGGGGCGTAGTCGTCGTTGCCCGGGCAGCCGGGGGTCGGGTCCGCAGCGTGGGTATCCCCGAAGGCGACGAAGGTGATGTCCCGCTGGTCGTGATCCGTGGGGCTTCGCCACCACTGCATGGATTCGAATCCGCACTCGAAGAGGGTGTCGACCGCCTCGCACTCGCCGCTGCTGCAGATCTGGTCCGGGCCGCAGGCCGCGTTGCAGGCGCCGCAGTTGTTCGAATCGATGAACATGTTGGTGCACCCGCCGTCGGGCGCGTTGTGGGGACAGCAGATCACGCCGAACGCTGCGCAAACGTCCGGGTCGCAGTTGGTGCAGAAGGGGTCCGCCCCGGCCTCGTCCACGCAGCGCTCGCCTTCCGCGCAGGTCTCGCCTCCGCAATCCGGCGGGCAGGGGCCGCAGTCGGCCGAGCACGTCGAGCAGTCTTCCGAGGGGTCGCAGATTCCGTCCGGGCACGTGCCGCAATCCGGGCAGTCTGCAGGGCAGGTTTCGCAGGTCTCGCCGGCCTCGCAGTTGCCGTTGCCGCAGTATGCTGCGTCGGCACCGTCCACGATGTCCGCGATGTCGGCGGTATCGGTAATGTCGGTGATGTCGATGGCGTCCGCCCCGCTGTCTCCGTTTCCCTCGGCAATGTCCGCGTCGCCCGCATCGCCGCCGGCGTCGCCCACCGTGCCGGCGTCACCGCAGGCGCCCAGGAAGGCCATGGGCAAAACCAGGGCTATGACCGATATCCGCCGGGCATCCATGATGAAGATAATAATAGCAAGCCTTGGGATCTGACGCAATATTGAAGTGGGAGGCGGGAGGCGTGTGCGATTGGAAGGTGTTGCGTTATGGGCGGCTGTAGCCCCCCCAACCCCCCCCCGGCCGGGGCGGGGTCCACCCCC
>JBDRLK010000027.1:0-4741 GCA_043813155.1 Pseudomonadota bacterium
CCTCCTTGTCGAGGAAACCGATTTTCAGCCACCCGATGAATTTCAGGCCGAAGAGCACGATGACGAGGCCGCCGAAGAGCGAGAAATAGACCTTGTTCTTTACGATCAACGCGCCGAGCGCCGTGGCCGACAGCCCGAGTAAAGTGAAGACCACGATGAATCCCGCTGAAAACAGGGCCGCGTTGGCCACCAGCTTCATCCTGCTCTTCACTGTCAGGCCGCCTGCCTCGCCGATGGGTGCGCCGAGGAGCACGGAAAGGTAGATCGGCAGCAGGGGCAGCACGCAGGGTGTAAAAACGGTCAGTACGCCTGCCCCGAACACACCCAGAACGCCAAGTTCCATTCATTCCCTCCTCCTGAGAAAACGTGCTGTTTTCCCTTTATAATAACGCCGCGATCATAGCCCGTAGTGCGGCCCTTCAGGGCCGCCCGTAACGAGGTTGAAGCCAGCGGGGCTAAAGCCCCTGCACTACCCGGTTCTGCAAGCTGCGTGAGGGACTCCTGAGAAAACGTGCGACTCCAACTCATTTGTCATCCCGAGGTGACGTTCCAGGCAATGCCGAGGGACCTCAGACCTCAAATTCCATGTCGCCCTTGGCATAGCCCCGTTGACCAATCCAGGCTTTTCGCTCGGGCGACCCGCATAATAAGGTGTTGCGGTGTCCTTCGGAAAGACACGCAAGGCAACCCGGTTTTCCTTTATTGCGTCGAGAGGATTTTAGCGCCGTCGCGAAGACCGAAATTTCCCTCTGTAACGACCTCTTTCAGAACGTCAACATTGCCGCTGGTAATCTCGATCAGGCCTTCCGACGAGATGCCGGTCGTGACTTCCACCTTCTTGACGGTCTGGTTTTTTTCCACGATGAAAAGGACCTTGACGCCCTTTTCGTCCAGGATCGCGTTTTCCGGCACAACGACGGTGTCCTGCCTGGTCTCGATCAGGATCCCCACCTTTGCGAACATTCCCGACTTGAGCTTCGACTCCCCGTTGGGAATGTGGATGTCGATGGGGAACGCCTTGCTGAGAGGGTCCGCGGCAGGCGAAATGTTCTCAACGGTTCCGGTGAAGGTTTCGGCCGGATAGGCGTCCACCTTCACTGTAGCGGCCAGGCCCTTCCTGATATAAGGCAGGTCTTTTTCACCCACGCCGACCGAGACGACCACCTTGCTCAGATCCATGAGCGTGATCATGCCGTACAGACCAAGCGACCCCGGCGCCACGATTTCGCCTTCATTCACCAGCTTTCTTGCGACCGTTCCTGCGAAGGGCGCCTTGATCCTGGATACCTTGAGCTGGTAGCCCGAAAGGGCCACCGTGGATTGTGCCTGGTTGAGCTGGGCCATGGCGCCGTTATGCTGGGCCTTGACCTTGTCGAACTCGCCGGCCGAGATCGCGCCGCTGTCCACGAGCGGCTTGAGCCGGTTGACCTCCTTCTCCATGGTCTCCACCTGGACCTGCGCAAGCTGGACAGCTGACTGGGCCTGGCCCTTCTGCAGGACCGAAAGCTGCGTGTCAAATGAGATCAGCAGCTGCCCCTTTTTCACGTTGTCGCCTTCCTCCACGTAGATCTTCTTGATCTTGCCCATGGTCTCGGGGCTGATCCTCACTTCCTGGACAGGCTGCATGGTCCCCGTGTAATTCAGGATGTGGCTGATCGTCGTGACCTGGGGCTTTCCTGTTTTCACCTTGACGACGTTGGCGGCCGCCTTCTTCTGGGCCTGTTTCGTGGCGCTCTCGGTTTCCTTTTCTTTGCAGCCGGGGGAAAAAGACGCGATGAACGCGGCAGACAATGTGATGAGCAGCAGTTTTTTCACGGCAGTTTCCATTTCTATTTACTTTTGACTCTACTTGGATTAATTTCGTGAAACAATTCTTACATAATAACCATATTCTTCCTTAAAACAAGTGGAAACGCGCTAAAAAATCGTTAGCATGCTTCTGCTGAAACAGAAAAATAAGGCAAAAGGAGAAGAGCCATGCAATATCCGCCCGGTCAACCGCCCGGACAGCTGCCGCCCGGCCCCCAGCAGCCCCAGCCCATGATGCAGCCTTGGGAGCAGCCCTACGAGCCCTACCAGCAGCCGCTGCAGCCGCCGGTAATATCGGAAAGGACCCAGGCCACCGCATTCCTGCTCTCCTTTTTCCTGGGCATCTTCGGGGCGGACAGGTTTTACCTCGGCCACATCGGCCTGGGCGTGCTCAAGCTGCTCACGTGCGGAGGCTGCGGCATCTGGGCGATTGTCGACCTCATCATGATCGGCGGCGGGTCCATGAAAGACGTGGACGGCGCCGTGCTCCAGCGCGACCCCACGTACGGCCGGCCGGATAAATCTCAGATGAGCGCCTTTCTCATCGCACAGCTCGTGCCCGCGTTCACGGGCGGCCTGGTCCACGGCGTTGACCGCATCTACCTGGGTTACACCGGCCTGGGCGTGCTCAAGCTCCTCACGTTCGGCGGGTGCGGCGTCTGGACCCTGATCGACAACATCCTGATCGGCATGGGCAAGATGCGCGATGCCGAAGGCAATTCCCTTCGCTACGACGACTGATTTTTCAGGGTTTCAAATTATTTTCATGCACTGGTCAGTTTCATGCACCAGGATACGTTTTTGATAATGATGTACAGAACAAAAGAAACAAAGACCAGGAGGAAAAGGATCATCACGAGCCTGGCGGGCGTCAGGTTGAAGCGCGCCAGGATACCGATGCCATCGAGCTTCTGCGAAAGCGCCTTGTCCTCTTTCTTCCCGGCCCTTTTTACGCGCGGGCTCTTTTTTGAATCGGGTCCGTAGGACAGCTTGTAATGCCTGCTCTTGCGCTCCTGCGCCAGGCCCATCGGTTTGTAGTGCGGGGATGAGGGCGGAATGGAATGCGCCAGGACGTCTTTGTGAGCGACTATGTCCTTTTTTTGAGGTTGTTGCTCTTTTGAAGCCATTGATGCGGCTTTGAGTCCGCCCATGCTGCTCGCCGATGCCGCCTTCAGCCCGCCCATGCTGCTCGGTGATGCGGCCTTCAATCCGCCCATGCTGCTCGGTGATGCGGCCTTCAATCCGCCCATGCTCGAGGCTGATTTTGGTAAAAGGATATCATCTTTGCGCGAGGGCTTTGTTCCGTGCGAAGGTTTTGCTTTTTTTCGGGCCCCGCCCACCGGGATTTCCCGGGACATCTCCTCAAGCTCCTCGTTCGTCAGCGGAACCCATCCCTTTGGCGCGGGCCTGGTGTCCGCGGGCACGGGCGGCGGCTTCCTATTCCCCGCGGCCTGCGAGATCGGAGGCGGCGGGGTGGCGGCTTCCTTGGGAATCACGGGCTCGATCTTCCCTTTGCCGATACGGTATTCGCACGAGGGAGGGTCCGTATCCAGGGGCGGGCTGTACTCTGGGTCCAGGACGGCCCTGACGAAAGACCGGATGCTCTCCTTGCTTTCAGAGAAAATGTCCGAGAACTCCACGCCCACGCCCGGCGTGGGCCCTTCGCCCTTTTCCACGATTCTCGCGACTTTCCCCTTGACCTTGAGAGGCGGAAGGTTCTCGAAGCCGGGCAGCGTGAACACCAGGTATATATCGGAACCGAGACGAGGCCTCGACATCATGAAAAGAAACAGGCCCGTCTCGCTGATGTCCGTGGCCGTGCAGTTGCCGGCCGCCTCATCCGTCTTGAAGTGAACGGATATCAGGGTGGGCGCCCTGTCCGCTTGCCGCCTGTCGTTAACGCTCATTCCCTTTTTATTTCCTGCTGAAAGAAAAGATATTACCATTATACAGGTTCTTTTCCATCCTTCGGCGAAAAAAAATCTTGACTGGACAGGAATGTGGAAAGTCTGTAAAAGAAATTTTAAGATTTTCCAACGATGATCGATAATAAAACACTGCTTATTGAGGTCGGCATCGAAGAAGCGCCGTCGTGGTTCATGGAGAGCGCGCTTTCCAGCCTTCCCGGCATCCTGGGCCATGCTCTGGAGCGGGAGCGGCTGGCCTTCTCCGGCATCAGGGTCATGGCCACACCGAGGCGCATTGCGGCCATGGTCGCCGATCTTGCCGGCCGCCAGAGCGACGAATCAAGACAGGTCACCGGGCCGTCCGTTAACATCGCGGTGGGCGATGACGGCTCGTTTCTTCCGCCGGCAATCAAGTTCGCGGAAAAGAACGGCGGCACGCAAAAAGACCTGGTCACGGTCGAAACCGCGAAGGGCAGCTACATTGCCGTCAACATTCACGTCGAAGGCAGGCCTGCCGCCCAAATCGTCGCAGAGCTCGTTCCCCGGATCTTCAGCGAGAAAGTCCTGCCCCATCGAAAGAGCATGAAGTGGGGTGAGGCCGTGGGCCCCTTTGTCAGGCCCGTGCACTGGCTCCTGGTTCTTCTGGACGGCGACGTTGTGCCGTGCTCGCTCTTCGGCATTGCTTCGGACCGGATCAGCAGGGGGCACAGGTTCCACAGCCCCGGCCGGATCAGCGTCGCGTCGCCGGACGAGTACGAGAAGAAGCTGATGGCGGCCAATGTGGTCGTTGACCGGGAAAAGCGCGCAAAGATGATCCGCGGGCAGCTTCTCGAGGCCGCTTCCGCGGCCGGCGGCGTGCTCAGGGAAAACCCGGAGCTCGAGGAGGAGGTGTGCAACCTCGTCGAGTGGCCCGTGGTCGTCACGGGACGGTTCGACGAGAAGTTCCTGGACCTTCCGCCCGAGGTCATCATCACGGTCATGGCGAAGCACCAGCGCTACTTTGCCGTGAACGACGCGGGCGGCGG
>JBDRLK010000028.1:0-2992 GCA_043813155.1 Pseudomonadota bacterium
AGATCGATCTCGTCGCAGATCACGAACGTTCCCCTGGCGTTCAGGATGCCGGCCCGCAGGGCTTTTCCGTAGTTGGGCTCGGGGCTGGAGAAGTGGCGCAGCTGCGGATGCTTCTTTTCGAGCTCCGAGGCGATCTCGGACGTGGCGTCCTTGCTGCCGTTCTCGGCCAGGACGATCTCATAGGACCAGGCAAAACCTTCCAGCCGGGCGATGAGGTCCCCCACGGCGGAGCGCAGAATCCCTTCCTCGTTGTAAACCGGGATGACGATGGAAACTTCGGGCTTCATGTTGAATTTGTCTCTTGCGCAGGCTAAAGCCTGCGGCTACCGGCCGATTATTTTCAGAGCCGTTTCCCTGCCCATGATCAGCGCGTCCTCCATGGCGCTGTAGTTCCAGCCGCCGTAGCGCCCGATCGAAAAAACACCGTTTTTTTCGAGGAAGCGCGCGATCGCGGCCGTGGCCCTTGAGTGGTCGTGATCGTAAACAACGTAAGCATAGTCGATGCTCTTTGGAATTGCAAACTTGATGTCCGAGGCTCGCCTGATGATGCCCATGGCGACGAGGTTTTTCGACACCGAAGGCATGAGCCGCGTCATGGCGATCGGCCCGCGCGAGGCCAGCTCCACGTACAGCGACCCGCAGCCTCGCGGAACGAGGGCCGGGGAGAAGTTGCTGTAAGCCCCGACCCTGTAAAAAGGTATGCCCGTCGAAGGCACGTAGCTCCAGTGGTAGGGCGTTCCCGGCCGCGTCTTGAGCGCAACGTCGAGGTAGCGCAGCGGGTTGCAGCGAAGAAGCGAGAAGGCTTCGGCCGCCGCGGCCGGCGGGTTCTCGATGCACCGGCCGAGCGCCTTGAGCGGCATGCTGGAGATGATGTGCTTGTAATGGATCTTCTCGCCGCTTTTCAGCGTTGCCGTGCGGCGGCAATGGTCGATGGACGCGACGGCTTTGCCAAGCTCTATTTCAGTGTGGCGCCCGACGGACCGGGCCAGCGCTTCAGACAGCCTGCCGATGCCGAGGCGCGGGTAATAAAATTTTTTATTGTATCCCAGCTCCCTGTCGTGCAGGCCCACGGCCCCGGCGAGCACGTCCTCGAGCCGCGGCACGGGAACGAACCTGGCGCACCAGTCCGCGGTCATGTCACGCGGGTGAACGCCCCAGATCTTGCGGTTGTAGGGCACCATGAAGTGCTTTGCAAACCCCTCCCCGAAGTGCACGTTGATGAAATCCATGAACGAGCGGATCTTGAGGCGGGGAGGGTTTCGCCACACCTTCAAGTACCCCTCGAGACACTCCCTGGCCGCCTGCGGCGGGAGGCCGAAGGTGTTGGACTGGAACGGGTAGCGCGTGTACACGCCGTTGGAAAAGATGCGGCTCATTCTGTGCACCACGGTCATTGTTCCGCCCATCAGGCCCAGGATCCACTTCCTGATGGACGGATCCCTCAGGTGAAGCAGGTGCCCGGTCCTGTCGAAGCGGAAGCCTTTCACCTCGTCGGTCACAACGAGGCCGCCGGGCCGGTCCTCCTTTTCCACGATCCTCACACGGCATTTGCCCCGAAGCCGGGCGGCGGCGCTCATGCCGGCGAGTCCCGCGCCGATGATGAGTATGTCGGTTTTCGATTCCATCGTAAAAGGAAGGGGTCGGACCTTGAATAATGAATTTTTCATCTTTCCCGCAAAAGCCTTGCACAAGAACCGGGAAATTCAATATTCAAGGTCCGACCCCTTCAATTGATTTGATTAAAATACAAAATTACGTTAAATAGTAAACAGTAATTTAGCAGAAATTCTTTTTACGACAAGGGAAGCGAAGCAAAGAGTTCGTTCGGGACGGAGTGGGTAAAGCAAATAATTCAAAAACCCGCTATAAAAACGGAGTTATACATGAGCATGCGAAGCCTCTTTCTCCTGGCAGGGGCGCTGGCCGCGGCCATGGGCTGCGGATCCGGAGACGACGGCAAGGACGCCGAGGATGATACCGTGTATGATCTCTATGAGGTCGAGGCGCCGACCGGCTATGCCGTGATGACCCCGGGCACGGCGTTCGAGGGGAGCACCTGGTTTGTGGCGGACATCTCGTCGAACGACCCGGAAGCCGATTTCATGGGGGCCGTGGTCATGCCGCCGGCGGACCGCGCTTCCATCCACGTTCTCGAAACACACTGCAACCACAGGCGCTGCGGCGCGGTGATCAGCATCGACGAGTACCTCGACTCCACGGCGCAGCCCATCCCCAGGCCCATCGACGCAGACTCGATTCAGTTCTCGCTCGTTACCGGCTCGGGCACCTGGGACGCCACGTTGACCATCTTTCCTCTCGAGGTTTCGCGCAGCTCCTCGGACAGCTTTCCGCTGAAACCCTCGGGGACCTACATGATCTCGGAGCTTTCGCTGTCGGGCGGCGCCAGCCTGATCCCGAACTTCGACAGGGTCAGTGAGATCACCAGGCTTTACGTTGCCGGCCCGGTCATCGTCACGAGCGGCATCATCGACTACACGGGCGAGCCCGCTTCAGGGCCCACGGGCGGAAGAGGGGGGCCGAGCGCAGGCATCGGGGGCAGCGCCACGGAGCCGCCCCTCGACCCCACGGGACAGGGGCCGGGCCGTCCCGGTGTCGCAGGGGGAGGAGGAGGCGGCGGCGGCCACGCGGAGGCGGGAGGGGGCGGCACGGACGGGACGGGGACGGGCGGCCTCGGCGGCGGCGCCTACGGCGAGGACGGCCTGGAAAGCGTAAGGAAAAACGACCCGATGTGCGGCGGCTCGGGCGGCGGGATGGGCAGCGGCGCCGGGGGGGGCGGCGGCGGCGGCGCGCTCCTGATCCACTCTCTCGACTCGATAACCTTCACGGACGCGGTTGTCAGGACGAACGGCTGCGGCGGCGGAGTGGGCGGGGCCTGCGGCGGCGGCGGGAGCGTGCGAATCGTAGTCTTAAGCGCGCCCCAGAACAGCGGAGCGTAAGACACTGACGCAGACGGGGGACAAGGAGTCAGCGG
>JBDRLK010000029.1:0-16108 GCA_043813155.1 Pseudomonadota bacterium
CTCAGGGCCCTGGCAGAAGACGCGGTTGTTGTTTTCCCGGTTGCCGTGAACGCCCAGGTAGGTCGAGTCCGATGAGTAGGGGAAGGGCTGGTCGAACCGGCACGCGGGCGGCGGGATGGGATCGTCGGGTGTGTCGGGATCGTCGGGCTCTTCATGTGTGTCCTGCTCCGGCGAATTATCCTGCTGCTCATAACAGGAGGCGGCCAGGAGAACGATCAGCGTGATGGTGATGGCGTATTTTGTCATGTTTTTCTCTAAAGCCTCCCCTACGCATCCGAGCTATGCCCCGCAGGGCTCAAACATTTCCACATCACGTGCGGGCAGGGAGCCCACCGTGACCTGCACAACGCCGGTCCCGGGCGTGGTTTCCAGGAAGGTAATGACAATGGTTTTCGAATTCTCGGTGTAGGAGATGCTGCCGGACGTGGGCAGGCACTCCCCCCGCTTCCATGTCAGGCCGCTCATGGTGAAGTCGGAATCGAGCGAAGAGGTGGTCACGTGCCCCTCTCCACTGATCACGGCCTGCTCCTCTGACATCGCCACCGTGGCGCCGTCGAAAACTATGGTCGCCGCCCCGTCGCTGCTCGTCCACGTGAGGCTCGCGGTCAGCGTGACCTCGGGGTTTTCGCGCGTGCCGGACGATTCGATGCCGATGGAGCCGGAGAAGGCATGGCCGTCCACGCTCAGGTCGTCGAACGCGAGCCGTATCGATGCCTCGGGCTGGACCGTGACGGTAAGGATCACGGTCCCGTCCAGCGCAAGGTTGTTGAGCTCGGTCTCGCAGCCCGTAAAGGTCACCGTGGCCGTGAGCCGGTCCCATTCAAAGGTGACGCAGCCCGGGTCCGTGACGATCGAGTTTTCGGCGACAGCGTCTTCCACTTCTTCCCTGACCTCCGTGTCGCCCGGCCTGTCGCGGTTAAACTCTGCCGTTGATTCGACAAGCGGCGTTCCCAGAGCGGCCGCGGTTTCCGTGGCCGTCGTGGCGGTCATGGCCAGCGTTGTTGCTGACTCGGGAATTTCCTCGCCGGCCTCCTGGTTGCCGCAGGAAGCAGCCAGAATTGCAAACAACACATATCTTGCTTTCATCATACGTTCCTCCTTGAGTTCAATCAAAAGACATCTATGTTTCACGCATGTGTTCCCATTGTAAACCTCAGGTAAAAGGACGGGGCCCCCTTGACGGAGTTAGCTGGGGGGGGGTAGAGTTGGGTCGGATGGCTGAGCGTATCCTCATTATCGACGATGACGAGAAGCTGGCGAAGCTGGTCGTGGACTACCTCGACCAGTACGGAGTAAGCGGCGAGTATCGCGTGGACGCAACGAGCGGGCTCGATGCGGTCAGGGAGGGGGGGTTCGACGCGCTGATTCTCGACATCATGCTTCCTGACATCGAGGGCTTCGAGGTCTGCCGCCGCATCCGGGGGTTTTCCGATATCCCGATCCTCATGCTCACGGCGCGAGGCGAGGAGACGGACAGGATCGTGGGGCTCGAGATCGGAGCGGACGACTATCTGCCCAAGCCTTTCAATCCCCGCGAGCTCCTGGCGCGCATCAGGGCCATCCTGAGGCGCGGAAAGCGGGCCTCGCCCGAAAGCGCAAAGCAGGATGTCCTGAAAATCGGCCCCCTGGAAATCGACGTGGCGTCGCGCGAAGTGCGGCTCGCAGGCAAAGCCCTGCCCATAACCGGCTACCAGTTCGACCTGCTCGAGGCGCTCGCCGGCAACGCCGGGCGCGTCATGTCGCGCGACGCCCTGATGAACATTGTCAAGGGTGAGTCCCACGAGGCTTTCGACAGGAGCATCGACGTGCACATCTCCAGGCTGCGCGCCGCGCTCGGGGACGACCCGCGCCGGCCCAGGTTCATTCATACCTTTCGCGGCACAGGGTACATGATCAAAGACGCCGGCAGCGGCGGCAGTGAAGGCCATGAGTAAGCTTCACATCAGGATTTACTTTTACCTGATGGCCGTCTCACTCGGGAGCATCCTCGTTGTGGGGGGCGCCGTAAGGATTATAACCATCAGGACGATCCACGACCTGAACTGCACGGGCCTGGCGGCCTACGGAAGGCTCACGGCGGGCGAGTTCCCCGGGCCGGACGGATCAGCCGGGGAGTACGAGAAAGTCTTCGAGCGGCACCGGCCGTCGGGGCTCTTTTTCTCGGTGTACGGACCCGATAAAAAACTCATCGCATCGTCCCACGGCACGCTTCCCAATACAACCGTGTACAGCTTCAAGAATGCAGGGTGCTTTGTGGGCGAGCGATCGAAGGACATGGCGGCCGTTCCCATGGAGGACGGACGCCTTCTCATGGTCGAGGCCGCGGACACGGACGTGCCCCAGATCCCCTTCAAGCTGTTTATCGCGTCTCTTGTCATGGCGGTCGCGGCGACCATCGGGTGCTATCCCATCTCGCGCCACATCACGCGGCGGCTCGAGACCCTGCGCAAGGGCGTGGAGAAGCTCGAGGCCGGGGATTTGTCAACGAGAGTCGAGGTAAAAGGCAGGGACGAGGTGGCGGTCCTGACGGCGAGCTTCAACAGGGCGGCCAAATGGATTGAGAGGCTCGTCAAATCGCAGAAAAGGATTCTTGCAAGCTCTTCGCACGAGCTCCGCTCGCCCCTTGCGCGCATCCGCGTGTCGTCCGAGATGATCAAGGATTTGAGCGGGCAGAGCGGCGGAAGCCCGGAAAGCGAGGCAAAGCTGCGCGAAAAAGTAAGGGAGCTCGCCCTGAACGCGATCGAGGACGTGGAGGAGCTGGAAAAACTCGTTGACGACATTCTCCTGGCCACGCGGCTCGAGACCATGGACGAGCCGGAGACGGTCGAGCCCGTCGATGTTTTCGAGCTCCTCAAGAGGGAAGCGAAGCGTTCGGGCGCGAGAGTCGACGGCAGCTCCGTCACAATCGTGGTGAGCCCGGCCATGGTGGCCCGGCTGATCCGCAACCTCCTGGAAAACGCCGGCCGGTACGGCGAGGGGCCGGAGGTCGAGGCAAGCCTCGATCCGCTGGGCGGCGGCGATGACGGCGTCGTCATCCGGATCGCGGACCGCGGCCCGGGAGTACCCGAGGATGACCGCGAACGAATCTTCGAGCCCTTCTACAGGCTGCCGGCTCACAGGAAGCTGAAGGGAAAGGGCAAGGGCGTGGGTCTCGGGCTGGCCCTGGTGCGCCAGATCGCGGCCTTCCACAGCGGGGAGGTGAAGTATGTCGCAAGGGAGGGCGGTGGATCGATCTTCGAGGTCACGCTGCGCAGCACGGGCAGCGGTAAAAACGACTCCCCCCACTGACAAGCCCGGCATGTTTTTCGCGCGGCGATCTACAGCGTTCCCATGGCGCGGCGCCTGCGCACCGTGTCGAGAAAGGCTTCCCTGGTAGAATACCTGAACGTGTAGCCGTAGCGCTCCATGAGCTTTTTCGGTGACGCGACAATGCCGTGGGCGAGCAGCGGCGCCATGGCCGGCGTCAGCCCGGCGAGGCGAAGATGCCACATCGCGCCGAACAGGACCTTGAGCAGGCCGAGCGGCATGGGGACAAACGTCCTGCCGCATTCGCGCCCCAGCTCCCTGATGGTCGAAAAGCTGTCGGAGCACAGGTTGAAGGTGCCGGCAATCTTCTCGTCGCGCACTATCCTGTCGACGAGCTCGGCAGCGTCGTGCTCGTGAATGAGCTGAATCCTCCCATCGCCGCCCGGGATGTCCGGAATTAGAATGGAATTGGCAAGAGTGGCCACCGTGCCTCCCGGCTTGCGATAGCTCGGCCCCACGGCCACGCACATGCGCAGGATCACGAGGTTCATGTCGCCGCGCCGCTCAAAGGTGCGGCAGAACCGCTCGCCTTCCCTCTTGTAGACCGCGTAATTATAGCCGGCCGGCCTTAGGGGAGCGTCTTCATCGAGCCACTCCGGGTTGTCGGGATGGGCGCCGTACACGCTGGCCGAGCTCATGAGAATGAATTGCCTGACCGACGGCGTTTCATTGGCCTCCTCGAGAACGTTTTTTGTTCCCCCTACATCCACGTCGTATTCGAGCGCCCGGTCATGGACCGGATCCAGGAGATAGGCCAGGTGGATGACGCAGTCGGGCCGGTGCTCCTGGAAAATTCGAAACAGGGCCACCTTCTCCCTCACATCGCACCTTATGTATTGAAAGTTGTCCAGGTTCACCAGCTCGGGATTCGGCTCGATGTCCAGGCCGATGACGCGCTCGTCCTTTTTCGTGAAATGAGACGAAAGAAAGCTTCCGCAGAAACCCCCGACGCCTGTGATAAGTATTTTCACGCGATCATTAAGAAAACCCTATTTGAATGAAAAAAATAGCACACATAGGAGGGGAAATCAAATTCGCATGAGCAATACGATCAGGCATCGTCGTCGGTTCCCGCGTCCGGGTCGGGGTCGGGGACCGGGATGGGCGGCGTGTCGGCATAAAGCGAATCGTTGGGCGGCTCGCAGGGGTCGGGGCACTGCTCCGGGATGGGCCCGGGGCCGTCGTAGAGGCAGAAGCAGCAGGCCTCCTCGGCCGTCGGGCAGCATGGGTCGGGGCAGTCCGCCGGGATGGGTATGGGGCCGGCGTAATCATCCATGCAGCTGGCTTCCACCTGCCCGCAGTTTTCATACCCGCCGAGCCAGTAGGTCTGCCCCTCGCAGATAAAGCAGCAAAGCTCCTCGCGCGTCGTGGGGCAGTACTCGGGTATCTCCTCGGCCGCCGGGTCTTCGGCAGGGTCGGGCACGATATCCGGCACGATTTCGGGCGTCACGTCCGGCGCCGTGTCCGCCCCGTCCTCCCGGCCGTCCTGGACCGACGCGTCGCCGTCTTCAACCTCCGCCGCCGTGTCCTGGGACGCGTCCAGGTTGTCGTTCATGCCCGAGCTTCCGTAACACCCCCCGAACCCGAGCGTGGCCATGAGCACGGCGGGCGCGATGCACGACGGCAGCCAGCTGCTCTTCTTATCCAGGCTTTTGCGCAGGCTCGCGGCCCTGTGATAGCAGAGCTTGTTTTCCAGGTAGGTCCCGCAGTGGGTCAGGGCTGTCCAGTGACACCCGGCGCGGCAGATCTCGCCGTACTCGCAGGTGCGGCAGAACCCCTGCAGCATGTCCACGGTAAACGCGCGGTTGTAGGCAAAACCGCCGGGGTCGTTCCAGATGTCCGCCAGGCTCCTTGCCCTGATGTTGCCCTCGACAAATTCCGTTGACCCGTGGCGCTGCGACGGCAGGGCAAGGCAGCCCTTGATATTGCCGTTGCTCTCGATCCCGATCACCCTGAGGCCGGCGCCGCACCCTGTCCAGAAGGGAAGCTCCCTGCGCCATGTTTTTCGCAGGATGCGCTCATAGGGCCCGTAGTACCCGAGGCTGTCCGAAATCTCCAGGAAGGGGAGGCCGAGCTGCCTGATATCCACGAGCGTGGGCAGAAAATGCAGAAGGTCGGCGGGCCCGAGGACCATCTCCCTGCTTGCGGCCATTTCACCGGCCGGGTTGGAGAGCTGGACCTTCCAGGTCCGGACGCCGGCTTCGCCGAGCATCCTGTGCATGGCGTGAAGCTCCCCGAGGTTCCAGTGGTTCACGTGCGTCACGGCGCACGCGGCAATCCCCTTTTTCGTCGTAATGTCCACGGCCTTCATGACTTTTGCGAAGCTGCTTTTTACCGACCTGATGCGCTCGTGGTTCTCCTTGAGACCGTCGATGCTGAAGGAAATGCCGTCCACGCCGAAGTCCAGCGCCTTTTTCGCCGCATCGTCGTCAAAGGCCAGGCCGTTGGAGATCATGCCCACGGCCATGCCCTGCTTTGCGATTTCCCGGCCCAGGATATGCCAGTCATCGCGCATCAGCGGCTCGCCGCCGGAAAGCGTGACGCGCTCGCAGCCGAGCCCGGCAAGCTCCCCGATCACGCGCAGGCATTCGGCCGTGGCGAGTTCGTCGTCCCTCGCGCGCCCGGCAAAGGATCCGCAGTGAAGGCACTTGGAATTGCAGGCCAGCGTGACTTCCCAGACGCACAGCCTGGGCTTGTATCCCAGCTTTTCCTCGAAATATCTTCTCATGGCTGATAAACCTCCTGAAAGGTCGAGATGACCGGCGGCAGGGCTCGAGATCCCTGCTCACATTATATGCGGCAAGGCAATGAATGCAAATTATGTACCCCCGGCAGCATGGCTTCATGTTGCCGATAAACAGGGAAAATTTCAAAACAAAGCTCTGTTGTCTCTGACATTTATGTCATATGATACTCATACGCCTTGAACGCATTGGAGGACCATGCCGATGAAAAAGCACATCCTGTCAATACTTGCAATCACGACCATCGCATCCGCTGCGTACGGCTGCAGCGGCTGCGAGGAAAAGGACGACGAGAAGGCGATTCTCAAGCTGATCGAAAACGGGATCCTGCTGGCCGAGCAGCACAAGGCCGGCAAGGTCATGGACCTGGCCACGGATAATTTCACGGCCATGCCCGGCAACAAGAGTACGGAAGAGACGAACAACATGCTGGTTTACGCGTTCATGCGCTACGGCAAGTTCAGGATCAAGTGCCCTGAGCCGAAGATCGACATCACGTCCATGGACACGGCTCACGTAAAAATTCCCTTCATCGTGCTGCGTGAAGGCGGCCTGATACCGGACCTGAGCAAGCTCGCCAGTGATCCGGAACAGTGGGTCTCTGAAGCCGGAAAGACGGCCGACCCGTACTACCTCGAGTTGTGGCTTGTTAAAACCGGCGACGGCTGGAGGGTGGACAAGGCCAGGATCGATGGAATTCGTCCCCTGGAGGAGATCTGAACAAACGAAGGGAGGTATCCCCTCTCCTTTCCAGTCGCAGTCGATCCTGGAAAAGCCGGGCGCACGGCTTTTTAACGTGCCGGAGCGGCGCCGTTTCTACGGCGGGTAAAGCGTGACCGTGGAGGAATAATCATTGTAGCTCGCGGAGCCGCAGCCGCCGGAAACCGTCCTCGTCGTGAAATACTGCAACGTGTAGGTCGGGCCTGATATGGCGCCGAAAGTGAAAGTGCGGCTTATCGCCGAGCTCGACCCCGCGATGGAAAAGCTGCCCACCGCGATGCCGTTGATGCGGAAGCTCACGTCCTGCGTGTCGCAGGAAAGGTAATTTGTGCCGATGACCAGGTAAATGTCCGCCCTCGTAGTGCTGGCCAGGCTGGTCGATCGCATCCCCTGCACGTAATCCCCGTAGTTCCACATGTACGTGTTGTCGCCCGAGGGCGCGTAGTGCGTGTCCGAGGTCGTGGGGAAGCTCAACGTGACGGGTCCCTGGCAATCCGTGGGACAGGTGGAATAGGTCTCGGTGTGCGTGCAGAACCCGTCCCCGCAGACAGGGCCGCAGTCGCCCGGGCAGGTCGAGGCGTTCTCGGTGTGGGTGCACAGCCCGTCGCCGCAGTCCGCCGGGCAGTCACCGGGGCAGGTCGAGGCGTTCTCCGTGTGCGTGCAGTAACCATCCCCGCAAAAAGCAGGGCAGTCGCCCGGACAGGTGTCGGCGTCCTCCGCGTGCGTGCAGAGCCCGTCGCCGCAGTCCGCGGGGCAGTCGCCCGGGCAGGTCGAGGCGTTTTCCGTGTGCGTGCAGAACCCGTCGCCGCAGTCCGCCGTGCAGTCCTCGGGGCAATCGTCCGCGGTCTCGGTGTGCGTGCAGGTCCCGTCGCCGCATTCTTCCGGGCAGTCTCCAGGGCAGCCTTCCGGGTTTTCATCATGCGTGCAGAACCCGTCGCCGCACTCGGCAGGGCAGTCTTCCGGGCAGCTCAGCGCGCTCTCACCCTCGGAGCAGAAATCATCGCCGCATCTTTCCATGCAGTCGCCGGGGCATGTTTCCGCGGTCTCGTCGTGCGTGCAGAACCCGTCTCCGCAGATGCCGGGGCAGTCCTCGGGGCAGCTCGTGGGAAGCTCGTCATGCGTGCACAATCCGTCGCCGCAACGGCCGGGACAATCCAGCGGGCAGGACCCGGCGGTCTCGTCGTGCGTGCACAGGCTGTCGCCGCAATATCCCGGGCAGTCGGCGGGGCACAGCAGGGTGTTTTCACCGTCCGTGCACGCGCCGTCCCCGCACACGCCCCCGGGGTCGGCCCCATCGCCCGGGATTTCCCCGGGGATATCGCCGTCCGGAAGCTGCCAGTCCTCGAAAGCCGCGTCGCCGTCGGGCATCCACGGCACATCGGCGTCCGCGTCCGGCCCGCGACCGAGGCTGGACGTCTCCGCGCAGCCCATGGTCAGCGCGATCGCGGCTGAAAACAGGACGACAAGCGCGGGCAGCCTGTTGTTTCCAGGATTCATGCGTAAACAACCGTTTTTAATTATACGCCTCTTTTCACGGCCACGCAACAACGGGCGATATCGATACAAAACATGGAGAAGCTCAGGCAGCCGGGCCTGCTTTCGCCGGCGGCCGCAGGCTTCCTTTCATCGAGCATGTCGTCGGGGCGGGCGGCTCATTATCGGTTCCTTTAAATTTTTTTGAACGCTTCCATGCCGCGCTGCACCATACACTGGTAATTTGATCGCGCAAACCCGCAAAGGTAAAGGGAAGGCAAATGAAAAATGCAGCGGCTTTGTTATCATTCCTGTCTTTATTCCTGAATTTATGTGCAGTTTCCTGCGCCACCATAGAAGAACCGGGCTGGCGTCTCAGCCCTCGCGACGCACGTTCGGATACGCTCGAGGACCCGGCCGCGGACATAACGCCCGATCCCGCGGCGGATCCGGCGGGCGACACGGGCCGTGACAACCTGTCGGCGCCTAGACCCGACGGGGGGCTGGACATTTCTCTGGATTCCGCTCCTGATGCCGAATCCGACCCCGGGGAGGATGAAGAGACGTGGACCGGGGTCTACGGCATGATCGACGCCGACTTTTCCACTCACTTTATTCTCGACGGGATGAGATTCGAGGATCCTGACTACACAGCGTCCCACATGGATTCCATCCTGGGCGTCGCGGCCTTTTCCGGCGACTATTCGATGGGTAAGTACATTCCCAATATCATGGCCATGGACACGCAGTCGTTCGCGATCCATTACCCGGCGGATTACGGGTCCGACGCCGCGATCATCGTGGGCCAGCAGTCCATGGACGGGTACGGGGAGCCGGCAAACCCCTTTGTGCAGTTTACGTTTCCCAGCGACTCCATTGCGCCGACGACGTATTCAGTCGACCTGATGGCCGGCGACGCGATCCTGTACGTGTTCAACGTGACGGAAATGTACGATCTGTGCATCCTGGCCGTGGGCATGGGCGGCGCCATCACGGTCACGGAGGCCGAAAACACGGAAGCCGACGACGGCGGCAGGCTGACCTTCAGCGGCAGGGGTATTCCCATCTATCATCCCGCATCAACGCCTTACGGAGACATTTCCTACGATTTTACGTCCATGGGCATGAGCGTCTGCCCGCTGGAATAGCCGGATTTTCGTTTCTGGAGTGGTTTGCCTGAACCTTCGGGCGGCGAACAATCCTGCAAGCAGCAGCAGCGCCAGGATGAGCCCTCCCGCTCCCCCGGGCGCTCGTCCCGCGACCCTGCACCCGCATCCCGCGTCGCCCAGCGGCATGCTGGGGTCGCACAGGTCGCCTATGCCGTCCCCGTCTTCGTCGGCCTGGTCCGGGTTGGCCGAGCGGGGGCAGTTGTCGTCGACGTCAGCCACGCCGTCGTTGTCATCGTCGTCGTCGCAGGCGTCCCCTTCGCCGTCGCCGTCCGTGTCGAGCTGCTCGGGGTTGGCCGTTTCCCGGCAGTTGTCGTCCGCGTCCTCAACGCCGTCGCCGTCCATGTCGCCCTCGCAGGCAGCGCCGATGCCGTTGCCGTTGGCGTCGGCCTGGTCGGTGTTCGCCACGAGGGGGCAGTTGTCGTCCCCGTCAGCCACGCCGTCGTTGTCATCGTCGCCGTCGCAGGCGTTCCCTTCGCCGTCGCCGTCCGTGTCAACCTGATCGGCATTGGCCGCGAGGGGGCAGTTGTCGTCCCCGTCAGCCACGCCGTCGTTGTCGTCATCGCCGTCGCAGGCGTCTCCCTCGCCGTCCCCGTCCGTGTCCGCCTGGTCCGTGTTCGCGGTGTCGGGGCAATTGTCGTCATCGTTGAGAATGCCGTCGCCGTCCCTGTCGTTCTCGCAGGCATCGCCCACGCCGTCGCCGTTGGCGTCGGCCTGGTCCGGGTTGTAGACGAGCGGGCAGTTGTCATCAACGTCAGCCACGAGATCGTCGTCGTCGTCGCTGTCGCAGGCATTGCCGAGCCCGTCCCCGTCTGTGTCGAACTGGTCGACGTTGGCCACGAGCGGGCAGTTGTCCTCGTCGTCGTCCAACCCGTCGTTGTCGTCGTCGTCGTCGCAGGCGTCGCCGTCGCCGTCGCCGTCCGTGTCCGCCTGGGCCTCGTTGGGAACGAGCGGGCAGTTGTCATCAACGTCGAAAACGGCATCGTTGTCATCGTCGCCGTCGCAGGCGTCCCCTGTTCCGTCCCCGTCCGTGTCCAGCTGGTCCGGGTTGCCCACCTCGGGGCAGTTGTCCCCGCCGTCCGGGACCCCGTCATTGTCCCCGTCGGTGTCGCCGGCATCGCAGATCGTGTCGCCGTCCGAATCGGTCCCGTCGTTGTGCGGGACGTTGTCGGCCATGGGGCCGAAGCCGTCCGTGCCGACCGCGCAGTCGTCGCACAGGTCCTCGTCCGCGTCCTCGCAGGCATCGGGGTTGAGCGGGTTGGAATCCTCATCGTCGGCCACGCCGTCATTGTCGTCATCCGCGTCCCCGGCATTGCAGCTGCCGTCGCCGTCCGTGTCGAGCCCGTCGTTTGCCGGGAGGTTGTCGGGCAGGGGGCCGAAGCCGTCCGTGCCGACCGCGCAGTCGTCGCACAGGTCCTCGTCGATATCCACGCAGACGGCGGGGTTGAGGCGATTGGAGTCGGAGCTGTCGGTCACTCCGTCATTGTCGTCGTCCGTGTCGCCGGCATCGCAGCTGCCGTCGCCGTCCGTGTCGAGCCCGTCGTTTGCCGGGAGGTTGTCGGGCAGGGGGCCGAAGCCGTCCGTGCCGACCGCGCAATCGTCGCACAGGTCTTCATCCGAGTCCTCGCACACGTCCGGGTTGATGGGCCCGGAGTCGGAACCGTCCGCCACGCCGTCGTTGTCGTCATCCTCATCGCATGCATTCCCGTCGCCGTCCCCGTCCGTGTCGGTCTGGTCCCCGTTGGGCACCTCCGGGCAGTTGTCCACGCCGTCGGGAATCGTATCATTGTCGCTGTCATTGTCCCCTGCGTCGCAGATCGTGTCCCCGTCCGAGTCGACCCCGTCGTTGTCCGGGTCGTTGTCCGGCAGGGGGCCGAAACCGTCGCCGCCCACGGAGCAGTCGTCGCAGCCGTCCCCGTCCGTGTCCTCGCACACGCGGGGATTGAGGGGATCGGTGTCATCGCCGTCGGCGACGCCGTCATTGTCGTCGTCGGGGTCCGAGTCGTCGGGTAGGGTGTCGCCGTCCGTGTCGACGGCCGCGCCGACGGCCGCCCACGCGAGGGCCTGCTCGAGCAGCCTGTCGGCGGAACCGGTTCTCAGGTCGCCGTTGTTGTAGCTGCCGACATTGCCCAGGTAGAGGGGGCCGAGGTACACGAGCCGCCCGGCTCCCAGCTCGCCCACGACGATCTCCTGCCGGGGCGTGGCGGGATTGCACCCGCCGCCGGAAACCGTGCCGAGCACCTGGCCGTTGATCGAATCAATGGTGGAAGCCGTGTATTCGACATAACTGCTCGTGGGCAGGGCAAAATCGCCCAGCCCCTCGGTCACGGGATGGCCGGCGCCGATGTGGATCGTCATGCCGGCCGAGCACCAGTCGGCATGGTAGGGATAGGCGTCCGTGGGCATGATGTCGTCGAGAACGGGATCCAGGGTGGCGTTGTCCCGCGTGAAATAGTCCATCCACGAGCACGTGAGCACGCCGCCGCCTTCGGTCTCGACCCAGGTGCGCAGCGCCGTCGCCATGGCCACCGTCCAGTCATGGTCGGTGTATCCCGACGATCCGAGGATGACGACGTCGTAATTGGCAAGCTCGGCGGCACTGTCGATCTGGCCGGCATTGACGACCGTCGCCGTGAAGTCAAACCAGGTGTCGTCGTTGATCTGGGCAGCCAGCTCCGCGTGGGAAGTCTGCGTTGTCCCGGTCTCGATGGCCACGCGGATCTGGCCTTGCGCCCCGGTGCTCAGGCTCAGCGCGGCCAGGACCGGCAAAAAAGCAAAGGTAACGGGTAAAATGTACTTCATAATCCTGTAATTTTATTTTAAAAACCTGATATTGGCAAGCAGAATAACAAAGGCACCCGGCCGCGGCCTCCTTGATTTATCGGTGGAAACAGGGTTATATTTGCGGTCAGCAGGCGTTGGAGAAAAACATGGCATTAACGAAAGCGCAATGGCTGATGCTGGATATCCTGTCACAAGGCCCTGACGCGTTTTCAAAAGTGTTCCAGGACCTGAACAACGCACCCGGCATGAGCATGACCGTGAGGGAGGCGGCCGAGGAGCTCTACGGGCTGGTGGCGGAAGGTTTCGTGAAAGAGGAGGAGGACAAGCTGCCCGGGCTCGAGGACCTTGTCGACATGTACAGGGATTTGGCCGCGGGGCTGAGCGGGGAGCGCTACCCTCTCTATTACCACCTGGATGAGTCCACCTTCGAGATGACCGACGAGGGGAAGCGTGAGTGGAGCGATGAAAGGTACGGAGAGTACCGATAATATAATGTCCTTTCACCGCCGGCGCAATTGGAAAATGCAGCCGCCGCAGAAATCTGGTTGAAGTATTTGAATTTCTCAAAGTATGTGGCATGATTCAACAACAGGGAGGAAATGAACATGATAAAGAAAAACAGAAAACTCAATGCGAACCTGCCGGGCCGTGCGGGCTTTCTCGTCGCGGGGCTTGCGCTCCTGTGCCTGGTCGCGCAGCCGGCCGACTCCCGCATGATCGACATCTTTGACGGCGTGCTGTCTGATTGGGACGAGGACGCGGCGCCCGAGGAATGGGAAATGAATTTTCATTTCATCCACAACCTGGGCGTGGTCAAGCGCGACGTACAGGCCGAGGGAGAGTACGAGTGGCTGGACGGAATAGGAGACGAGCGCAAGGATTTCGCCGACCCGGACCCGCAGGTGGATTTCTGGGATTTTCGCATCACCGGGGACAGGGATGCCCTGTACTTCATGGCCAGGTTCAATGACATCGTTGTCGACACGGGCAACGGCGCTCCCATGATCATCATGGCCATAGACGTGGACCGTGCGCCGGGCTCCGGCCAGCCCTACTTCGGGACATTCGGCCTGCCTTCGGAAAACGTGCAGACCGACACGTTCCTTCCGCCGGAGTCAGCCTGGGAATTTCTTGTCACAACGCGCTTCGGAAGCGGAAACCCCGATCTGAGGGTTTACAACGCAAACACGCTGTTCCCGCCGATGCTTGCGGGCATGGCCGTGATCAACGCGGGAGGAGACACCATCGAAGGCATGCTGCCCTGGGGAGCTCTCGGGTTCGACGGCGTTCCCAACGTGCCGCTGCGCTTTACCGTGGGCACGGTCCATGCCACGGACGCGGACGACTCCTGGGACATCGGCGGCCCGGGTACCAGCGATATTCTCGACGCTGTTACGAACTACGGCGATCCGGGCGCCATGGCCAATACCTGGACGGAAGTCGCGGACCAGGTCCTGGATTATCACTGGGATGTCTACTTCGGCGGCACGGGTGATGTCTATTCACCCATCCTGATCACCGAGGTCCAGTACGATCCCACGGGCCCCGAGCCCGAAGCCGAGTATATCGAGGTCGTGAATGTTTACGCGGAAAACATAGACCTGGCAGGTTACGCCGTGGGCGACGCCAACGCGCTGGACAGCGGCGTCGAGGGCATGGAGAGTTTTACCTCGGGAACCGCGGTGCCCGGCATGCCGGTCGTGGTGGCCAACCAGGCCGACACGTACCAGGCCGAATACGGCTCTCCGCCGGATTTCAGCATCCAGGCCAATGGAATAGCCGTGCCCGTGTTGACGCAGTACGGGGCATGGGCCACGGGCTCGGTCAGCCTCGACGAGGCAAACGGCGACCAGGTCCTGCTCGTCGACCCTTTCGACACGGTGATCGATATCGCTGTCTTCGAGTTCGGCAATCCCGGGGACGGCTGGTCGGGCATGAACGGGGCCAACATCAGGACCACGCCCGGCTACCCTCTTGTCCGCAATGACAGGCGCGATACGGACTGCATGTTCCTGGATTTCGCCGACCTGGTCATCAACGAGATCGACTATGACCAGCCTTCGACGGACACGGCCGAGTTCATTGAGATCTTCAACCCCACCGAGGCAACCTCCGTGGACCTGCGCTTCTACTTCATCGTGATGATCAACGGAACGGGCGGCGGGGCGGCCGAATACCAGAGTGTCATGCTGCCCGATACCCTGCTGGGGCCGGGGGATTATTTCGTTCTCTGCGCAAATGCCGATACCGTGCCGAACTGCGATCTCGACGTGTCTCCCGACACCAACCTGATCCAGAACGGCGCGCCCGACGCCGTGGCCCTGCTCAGGGACCCTGCCGACCCGCAGGGCGATTTCCTTATCATCGACACGGTGAGCTACGAGGGCGACACCGGGGCGCCCTGGACCGAGACCAGCGGTGTCGGGCTGGAGGATGCTGCCGGTGCGGTCATGTCCATTTCCCGCATTCCCGACGGGCTGGACACGGACGTGAACAACACGGACTTCCAGCAGGCCTGCGTCACGCCCGGCGAGGCCAACAGCCGGACGAGCTGCACCTGCGGCGACGGCGGCGTGGACGCGTGGGAGACATGCGACCCGTCGGCCGCGGACAATGACTGCTGCAATGATTCCTGCGACGGGTACCTGTCAGCCGAAACTGTATGCCGCACGGCGAGCCTGATCTGCGACGCGGCCGAGAACTGCCCGGGCGACGGAGCGGCCTGCCCCGTGGACGGTGCGCAGGGCACGGGTTTCGAATGCCGCGCGCAGGACGGCGACTGCGACGTGGCCGAAAACTGCAACGGCACGGACAAGACCTGCCCCGGCGACGAGTACGCTGCGGACACGGTGCAGTGCCGCGGGGCGGACGGGGACTGCGACGTTGCCGAGAGCTGCCCGGGCGACGGGCCCGACGGCCCGACGGACGGGTACGCGGCCGACACGGTCGAGTGCCGCGCGCAGGACGGGGACTGCGACGTTGCCGAAAGCTGCCCGGGCGACGGGCCCGACTGCCCGTCCGACGGTTACTCTGCGGACACGATCGAGTGCCGGGCGCAGGACGGCGACTGCGACGTTGCCGAGAGCTGCCCCGGCGACGGGCCTGACTGCCCCGACGACGGAGTGCAGGACACGGATTACGAGTGCCGGGCCTCGGCAGGCGGTTGCGACATACCCGAGAATTGCGACGGCGTGTTGACAGCCTGCCCTGATGACGTGATCAGGAATGGCGACTACGAGTGCCGGGCCGCGGACGGGTTCTGCAACCCGGCGGAGAGCTGCGACGGCGAAAGCACGGACTGCCCGGCCGACGATCCAACGGAGATGAACGGCGAGGAGTGCGACGACGAGATCGAGTGGACCGAGGAAGACGCGTGCCTGGACGGCGAGTGCGTGGGCACGGAGGTCGGCGACTGCGACAGTCCCATTGAGATCGACGCGCTGCCTTTCAGCTATACAAACTCCACGGAGGGCCGCGACAGCCACCTGACGGATTACGGCAGCGACTGCGCGGGCGAGAGCAAGCCGTCGCCCGATGCCGTGTACGTGCTCACGGTAGAGGCCGGCCTGACTTACGAAATCACCCTTGAGCCCGGGGCCGGTTTCAACGCGGCGCTCGTCATTCTCGACGATTGCGGCGAGGAGATCGACTGCCTCGAGGCAGCGGACGACGCGGGCGATGGGGAGGCGGAAACCGTGACCTTCACGGCCACCGAAGACGGCAACATCTATATCATAGTGGAAGGGTCGGGCGACGGCGAGGAGGGCGATTACGACCTGTCCGTGGATGAAATTACCGTTGTCGAAGAGGACGAGGTGGAAGTCGTCGAGGCTGTCGAAGAGGCTGTCGAAGTGGAAGAGACCCGGCCGGAAGCCTCGGACGCGGCCGAGGCGGACGACGTCGCGGATGCAACCG
>JBDRLK010000030.1:0-8984 GCA_043813155.1 Pseudomonadota bacterium
GGAAATGTTGCTCATCCTGTTTGGAAACGACGTGTAGCCGGAAAAGGAAATCACCACGGCGGGCAGGCTGATGTGCTCCGTGAAATCGGGCGGCAGGACATCGTCATGGGGCCCGGCATTGGGCCAGAACCCCGGGACACCCCCGAGCGACTCGCAGTTGTCCCAGGCCACGCAGCAGTTTCCCCTGCCCTGGTAGGGCGAGATGCACCAGTTCTTTTCGCTTTTGCACGCCTTGACCCAGCCCCCCGGGCAGATGATGTCGCATCCGGAGTCCACGGACTCATCGGGGACATCGGAAATGTCGGGGATATCCGGCGGCAGGTCAGGCAGATCGGGCTTGTCCTCGAAATCAAAAAGGTCGATATCCGTGATATCAGCGCCGTCATAGGGGCCGGGCTCCTGCATGACAACCGGGTCGACATTGAGAATACAGGCCTGGAGGCAGAACAAGGCAAAGCCCGTTGTCAGCGCGGCTCTCAGCAGGAACCTGCAGGATTTATCTCCGGATTCGCCCAACGTTACCTATCCTCGCGGTTTTGATTCAAACCTGCCGGCGCAGCGGGAGGCTGAACCACATTCAATCGCTCGCCCTTCCCTGCGGCGCGTTGATAGTATATTGTATATCCAATATATCGCCTAATCAATCGGAAACAGGGATTTAGAGGTTTTATTGCAATGTCTCAAAGGTGCGCTACCATAGCCGTCATCGGCCGTCCCAACGTGGGAAAGTCCACGCTCATCAACAGGCTCGTTCGCAGCCACCTGTCCATCACCAGCCCGAAACCCCAGACCACGCGCGTGGCGATCAGGGTGATCGTGACCCGGGACGACTGCCAGCTCGTCTTCATCGACAACCCGGGCTTCAGCAGGCAGCGCTCGCTCCTGGACAGGAAAATGAGGCGCTTCATAACCGACTCGATCCTGGGTTCCGACATCATCGTGTGCATGACCGAGATTACCGACAGGCAGGTCGACGACATCAGGCAATCCCCGAAAAGAGCCTCGGTCCACCCGGGCGACAGGATGCTGCTGGACGAGATCCTCAGGGCAAACAGAAAACCGGACGTCGTCGTGATCAACAAGATCGACAAGCTGAAGAAAAAGGAAGTCCTGCTGCCGCTCATCACTTTGGTTTATGACACGTATGAGACCGACAGGATCGTACCCATGTCGGCGAGGAAAGGCACGGGCGTGGATCCCTTCCTTCACGAGGTCATGCAGCTTGCCCCTGAAAAGGAGTTCATGTTCGACCCGGACTTTTTTTCGGACCGGCCCGAGAGATTTTTCGTGGCCGAGTACGTCAGGGAGGCGATTTTCCTGCTCACGCAGCTCGAAGTTCCCTACTCCTCCTCGGTAGCCGTCACGGCCTGGAATGAAGAGGAAAATCGGCTGCGCATCGATGCGGACATTGCCGTGGAGCGAGACAGCCAGAAAGGCATTATCATTGGCAAGGGAGGAAAAATGCTCAAGGAGATCGGCACGCGCTCCAGGAAGGAAATCGAGAAGTTCCTGGGCCGCGGCGTGTACCTGGCGTTGAGGGTCGTGGTAAAACCGGACTGGAGGGACAACGCCCATGAGCTCGACAGGGTAATCGAAGGTGAGTGACTCGAATCGCAATATCGCGCCTGTCGTCGCCGTGGTCGGCCGGCCGAACGTGGGAAAATCCACGCTCGTGAACGTCCTGAGCGGCCGCAGCGTTTCGGTCGTTGCCGACACCCCCGCCGTGACGCGGGACAGGATCATTGCCGAGGCGAGGATCGAGGGCAGGGTCGTCAACCTCATCGACACGGGCGGGTTCATCATCAGCCCCGACGACAACCTGTCGGTCATGGTCATGGAGCAGCTGAAGGTCTCGGTGGTCGAGGCCGACATCGTGGTGTGCCTCTTCGACGGCTCCGAGACGCCCACGCTTCTCGACGAGGAAATCGTCGGCTTCCTTCGAAAAGCAGGGCGGCCCACGCTCTATGCGGCCAATAAAATCGACCGCAGGGTCGCGGAAAACGAGTCCTTCGAATACCACGCGCTGGTCCCGGGCGACATCTTCCGGATCAGCGCGACGCACAACAGGGGCATCGCCCGGCTTCTCGAGAAAATCGCCGAGGTGCTCCCCTCCCCTGCCGCGCAGGACGCGGCCGGCGGCGGCGCCGCCATGCGCGCCGACACGAGAATCCTGGTTCTGGGCCGGCCCAACGCCGGCAAATCCACCTTCATCAACACGGTCATCGGGGCGGACAGGCTCATCGTCGATAAAAAGCCCGGCACCACGCGCGACTGCGTGGAAATCCGGTTCAGCGCCGGCGGCCGCAATATCCTGCTCGTGGATTCAGCGGGAGTCAGGAGGCCGCGCAGCATCCAGCATTACCTGGAAGAGATGTCCGCCATCAGGGCGATAAAATACCTCGAGTTCGTGGACGTGGGCGTGCTGCTCATCGACGCTTTCGAAGGCCTGGTGCAGCAGGACGAAAGGCTGGCCGGGCTCGTGCTCAAAAAAGGCAGGGGGCTCGTGGTGGGCCTGAACAAGTGGGACAGGATGCGAAGGGTCAAATACGACACCTACGTTTCCGACGTGAAAGCGCTCAATGAATTTCTCTCGTTCGCGCCGGCCGTGCCCCTGTCGGGAAAGACGGGATGGCACGTGGACGAGCTGCTGCGCGTGGCCTTCGAAGTCCGCGACGGTCTCGAAGCGAGGGTTTCCACCTCCCGGCTGAACCGGTTCCTGGAGGACATCATGAGGAAGCACCCGCCGCCCCGGAGCCGGGGCAAGGCGGTGAAGATCTACTACATAACGCAGGTGGGCACCAGCCCGCCGGTCTTCGCGTTCATCACGAACAAGCCCGATGCGGTAGCTGAAAACTGGAAACGCTACGCGGCCTCGCAGCTGCGCGATGCCTTCGGGTTCATGGGCGTTCCCCTCAGGCTCCATTTCAGGCCGAGATCGAGAGCAAAGAAATAAGGGGTTGCGACACAGCCTCTTTAGCCTCCCGGGCGGCTGAAGCCGCCCCTACCCGCGGGAAGAACGAGGTGATCCCAGCATCTTGTCGTATACACTGTCCAGGATCGCGAGGCTCCGGCCCCAGGGAAACTTCTCCTGCGCGTACCTGTATCCCGCCCTGGCAATCCGGCTGCGCAAGTTCCCGTCGGTCAGAAGATCGAGCGCACACTGCACGAAATCATCCGTGCTGCCGTAGACCATGGCTTCCCTTCCATGCCTCAATCCGCCGGAGCCGTGCGCCGAGGCAATGACCGGTTTCCTTGCCTGAAGATAGTTGATGAGCTTCATTGGAAAGCCGCCCGGGATTTTTCTGGGAGCGAGCGCGATCCTGCTCGCCTTCAATCTGGCGGCGGCCGTGGAAAAATCTCCATGCCTCTCGAACAGAACGATGCGCGAGATCCCGAGACTCCGCGCAAGAGCCGCGTATTCATCGGGATCCGAATCCGATATGAATTTGAAGGTGACGCTGTTCCTGATGCGGGCCAGGCGGCTGATGCCCTGCATCAGGTCGCCTATCCCCTGGTACTCGTCGAGGTTGCCGATGTAAACAAAATCCGAGATGCCGTAGCGCAGCGGCTTTCCCGGGAACGCGCCCTCTTCACCCGGCTCGAGCGAGGGGGGCAGGTAGAACACCCTGTCCTCTTTTACGCCGTGCGCGATCAGCGCTTCGCGAAGGTACGGTGAAACAGTCACAGTGGCCCCGGCAAGCGCCGGAAGAAAACGGTCCGCCACCAGGCCCGAGATGCCGGCCGCCGTCCTGAACATCCGGCCCTTGAAATAGCAGGGGAGCTCGGGCTCCAGAAGCGTGTGCGCGTGATAGAGCAGCGGGAGCCTGGCCATGTTGGCCATGAGAGATATGGCAAGGGCCTCGTAGTTGTGGGCGTGAAGAATGTGGGGGGCGATTTTCCTGATGATCCCGTCGATGGCGGGCGCCATCCTTAGATCGAGGGCTATCTTTTTCCACGACGGTCCCGAGCGCAGGGACCGGAATCTCGGGAAATCGGGCAGCCTGTGGATGAGGTACCGCTCCGGCCTGTACCCGTCCATGCCGTGGTGATAGGTGAGCAGGTGCACGTCATGGCCTCTTCCGGCCTGGTTTTCGCACATCTGCCTGATATACACCTGGGTTCCCTGGCTCGAGGGAAACGGCAGTGCGGCAACATGCAGGATCCTTCGGCGCACGAACGGGTTCCTCCTCTCCCCCATCCCTATTCCTCGAAATTCAATTTGCACTCCCCGCCTTCGCAGATGGGATCATTGAAGCGCCTCGGGCAGACCGCGGGAAGCGACGAGACGCTGCAGACCGATTCGGCCGCTTCCACGCACCTGTCGATGGGCGACTCGTCGATGGGCGTCAGGCACCAGGCCTCGTCCACCTGCTTCCTGGAATAGACGGCCGGGCAGACGGTGCAGTCGGCCGCGCAGTAGGCCACCACGCAGTCGCTGCCCGAAGAGCAGGTGTTGTCCTCCCTGTCGATCTCGCAGATCTTGTCCGGTATGGTGCACGCGCAGAGGCCGGCCAGGGCAGTCATGAAAAGTGTTTTCAGCATGGTTTCCATTATTCGGCTCCTTAGGAGTCACTCAAAAATTATTTCACCTTCTGGACGCCGATCCATCCCGCCTGGCTGCGTTGCTGCACCCCATCCCTCCTCGACGTAGAACGACTACGCCTCCGTCGGGATGGGGACCCCGCGCCTTTCCCGGCGGGCGCCTCGGCGCCCAGAAGAAGTCGTCGCATGTTTTGTTATACTGCCAACCAAAAATGTGAAATAATTTTTGAGTGACTCCTTAATGATTCAGATGCGAATAAAAACTTCAAAAACAGCTTTACCTCCCTATTGAAAAATAATATATAGTATGACTCGGAAAATTCAACATCGTGCAAGCAATACCATGCTGGTTGAATACGGAATAAGGAGGGATCATTATGGCCGATAACAAGTACCACGTCGACGAGAAAAGCCCGTGGTTCACGAAGGAAGCGGGCTGGCCCGAGGAAGTGCCTAAAAACATGGATTTTCCGAAGCTCACGCTGGGAGAGATGCTCCAGGAAACAGCCGACAGGCATCCGGACAACAAGGCGATCTGGTTTCTCGATACGTACGTGACCTACAAAGAGCTCAACGATCATGTCAACGCATTCGCAACTTCGCTGCACAACCTCGGTTTCAAGAAGGGGGACGTCCTGTCCCTCATGCTGCCCAACAGCATCCAGTACGTGGTCAGCTACTACGCCGCCGCGCGCATCGGCGTGATCGCGAGCGGCATCAACCCCACCTACAAGCCCGCCGAGGTCCTTCACCAGCTGAAAACAGTGGGCTCCAAAGGTCTCATATTTCTCGATGCCCTCTACGAGGAGCAGATTGCGCCGATTATCGACAAGTCGCCCGTTAAAACGCTGATCGCCACGAACGTCGTCGACCTCGTGAAAATTTCGGGGCTCAAGAAATTTCTCGGCAAGCTCCTGGGAAAAATTCCGACGGGAAACGTTCCCGCCTCCAGCCTCCAGTACCTGGAGCTGCTCAACATAAAGCCCGACGTGCCCAGGGTGGACGTGGACTGCGAGGATACGGCCACGTACATCATGACCGGAGGGACAACGGGCACGCCCAAGGCCGCCGTCCTGACCCATCACAACTGCGTCTCCAACGTGCTGCAGTCCTCGGCATGGATTTACAAGGTCAAGGAAAACGCGGCCATGGTCGGCGTCCTTCCCCTGTTCCATTCCTTTGCCATGACCTGCGTGATGAACATCTCGATAAGGAAGGGCGGATGGATGATGCTCTTCGCCCGGCCGCCGCAGGTCAAGGAGCTGGCGGAAACGATCATCAGGATAGGCCCGAAGGAGGCGACCTATTACGTGGGCGCCGAGATCCTGTTCAAGCGCATGGCCGATTTCATGGAGGACCCCGAAAACAAGGAGAAATACAAGGACCTGGCGGGGGTCATCGATTTGTGCGTGTCCGGCGCCGGACCGCTTCACCGGCCGGTTCAGGAGGCTTTTGAAAAGCACACGGGCGGCCGGCTCGTGGAAGGCTACGGGCTCACCGAGACCTCTCCAGTGGTCTGCGCAGGCCCCTTCTGGGGCAACCGCAAGACCGGGAGCATCGGCCTGCCCTTCCCCGGGACCGACTGGAGAATCGTGGACATGACCGATTACAAGAAAACGCTCGGGTTCGGGAAAGACAACGTGGGAGAGATCGCGGTCGCAGGCCCCCAGGTCATGAAGGGGTATTTGAACAGGGACGAGGAAACCGCGGATACTGTCGTGGAAATGGACGGGAAGCGCTGGTGCCTCACCGGCGACCTGGGCTACATGGACGAGCAGGGCAGCATCTATATCAGCGACAGGAAGAAACAGCTGATCAAGTACAAGGGCTACAGCGTGTTCCCCAAGGAGGTCGAGGAGCTCGTGGGCAACCATGAATCGGTCTCCGAGGTCGCGGTTGCCGGGCTTCCGGACAAGGAGGCCGGGGAGATCATCAAGGCATGGGTCGTTCTCAAGGACAGCTTCAAGGGAAAGATAAAAGAGGACGAGATGCTGGCCTGGTGCAGGGACAACATGACCCACTACAAGGTCCCCAAGTTCATCGAGTTCAGGGACGAGGTGCCCAAGTCACTGATCGGCAAGGTTCTCAGGAGGGAGCTGCAGGAGGCCGACCCGATTTACATGAAGCACCTGGAAGATGAGAAAAAAGGCGGGTGAACAAGGGAGGCTCAAGCCCCCCCTGCCCGACGGGGGCAGGGGCGACTTCAGTCGCCCCATCGGGCGAATAAATAAAAAGCCTGCAAAAATGGAAATATGGTGTAAACTGTAGCGCAGGTTCAGGTTATTTAAAAAGTCAGGGG
Organism: Pseudomonadota bacterium; assembly: GCA_043813155.1. Lineage (GTDB taxonomy): Bacteria > Myxococcota_A > Polyangia > DRWM01 > DRWM01 > JBDRLK01. The sequence continues at coordinate 6,842 of JBDRLK010000030.1, forward strand.
CGCTTTACCCAGGAGGAGAAAATGATTGCAAGGAAAATGACACTTCTTTTTTGTGCCGCCGCCATGATCGCGGCCGCGGCCGGATGCAGGGCCGAGGGAGGCGACGACACGGATTACAGCGTTGACGCTCCCGCGGACGGGACGGACACGTCCGATACAACGGACACGCCCGTCGACACACCCGTCGATACGCCTGTTGACACGCCGACGGACCATCCGGCCGATACGCCCGGCGACTGCGTGCCCACGGGACCGGAGGACACGGAAACCGCGTGCGGCGACAGCAAGGACAATGACTGCAACGGCTTCAAGGACTGCGACGATTTCGCCTGCCTGGAATGGTGCTGCGAGCCCACGGGCGAGGAGAACACGGAGGGGGAGTGCGGCGACACCGTGGACAATGACTGCGACGGGTACAAGGACTGCGCCGACTTCGGCTGCTCGTCGTTCTGCACAACGGGAGATGAGTTCACCTACGAGGACTGCACGGACGGCGAGGATAACGACAGCAACGGCTTCGAGGACTGCGAGGACTTCGGCTGCGGCGCCTGGTGCCCCGAGGGCACGGACGAGACATGCGACGACGCTACGGACAACGACGATGACGGGTACACGGATTGCGGCGACAACGACTGCATCAACCCCTGCGTCACGGTCTGCGCCACGGAAAACACCAACGAGCTGTGCGGCGACGATGTGGACAATGACGAGGACGGGCACCCGGACTGCGAGGACTGGGACTGCACGCGCAACCTCGATGTCACGGTCTGCCCATGCCCTGAGGGAGGGGAGTGCGACAACGCTTCATGCGACGACGACACGGACAACGACGACAACGGCTTTACGGACTGCGACGATTATGCCTGCAGCCGCAACCCGCACGTCACGGTGTGCAACGCCGAGAACACGAACGCGCTGTGCAGCGACGGCGAGGACAATGACGAAAACGGCTACGCGGACTGCGATGACCTGGGCTGCACCAGGACGCTTTCCGTAACGGTTTGCTGCACTTCGGATTAATCTGACAAGAGCGGAGGCACGCCGAGGGCGTGCAGCTACCTTGACCTTTTTACGCACGCCGGGCTTACACCACAATCGCTCAGAAACCCTTCCGTGATCCTGACGAATTCCTTTGTGACCGGGTCCCGGTACCCGCTCGGCCTCCTGAGCTTTTCGCCGAAGCCGCGCTGTGCGTAACGGTAGATCGCCTCCATGAAAACCTCCCTCAGGTACTTGCCCACGATGGAGGCCATGGAGACGTGCATGTACTTGTCGTCCGCGTCCATGACAAAGCGAAGCCGCACGTCGCTGCCGAGCCTGTAGGCGCTCTCCACGCCCGCCTGGGCCAGGATCTCGGGCTGCTTCCCGAAAAAACCTTCGATGGCGTCGGCGTAATAGACCCTGCTTCCCACCTTGCCTGCAACCACGTCCACGGGTTTTGAGTAAAGCTCCTGGAAAACGCGCGTAATGCGAAGGAACGTCTGCAGGTCCAGGTCGAACTTGTTCGTCCCTTCCGAGACCTTGCGGTTCAAGGCCCACGGGCACCAGGCAGCGGAAACGATGCAGCTCCGCCCCAATCCCGCCTCCTTCAGGCCGTGGCCAAGCTCTTCGCCGACCCTCTCGACATCGCCCGGCTCGCACCACAGGGGAAGAGAGGGGTTTTCGGCCATGCAGAACTGCTCTGTCTCGCCCGTGTGGCACGGAAAGGGGAAGCTTCCCGTGGCCTCGCAGTGCAGCGCGGCCAGCAGGTCTCGAAGGGAAGCCGGAACAGCTCCGTTGATGATTCCGATCAATGCCAGGGCCAGGCTTTCGCCCTTTTTCAGGCTGCGCTGGCTGAAAACTTTTTTGCTGTCCCTGATGGAAGGAATGTCCGCGGAGAGGTTTTTGAGCGGCTCCAGGCGCTCGCAGGAAATGTCAAGGGCCACACCGGTGACCACGAGAGGCCCGAGCAGGGGTCCAAGGCCGTTTTCGTCCATGCCGACCGAATATGAGCCGGGGATATCAGAGCTCCTTCATGAGCTCAGGCGCGACGGTCCTGAGAACAAACCGTCCCCTTCCGAAATTGCTTTGCGGCTTGATGAATAGAGCGATAAAATAGGTTGCGTCCAGGATACGCAGGATCGTAGCGAACTTGCCGGTCCTG
>JBDRLK010000031.1:0-18519 GCA_043813155.1 Pseudomonadota bacterium
GTCGTACGTGTCAACGCCGTCCTCGGCCGCCAGATCCTCGGCGGCGCCGTCCTCGGCCGCGACGTCGTCGATCTCCATGTCCACGTCCTCTTCCACATCGGCATCGGGTGAAGGGCACTGGCATACGTCCCAGCCCGACCCGTCGCCCAGGCAGGTCTGGGTTCCTTCCACGCCAGCGCCGCAGGCGCAGGAAACCGTCCGACCCGGCTCGCACGCATTGTCCTTGGCACTGGTGCCGCAGGCAACGAAGTGAATCACTGCAGCAAGCACGAGGAAATTGAAAGCGGGTTTCGACATCATCAGTGGAATCCCCATTGATAGCTTCATAGATCCCATGTAAATCTGTATAGGGCATGCCAGAGTCTTTGTCGATGGGCACAGCAGGAAAGGCATGCGAAGCCTGCTGACGCGGTTGATCACTTCTTCCATGAATGCCCTGACAGCCATGATAAACACTTTACTCCGGGAGCAGCTGCTTTGCCGGGCGAACCTATCCACCTTTTCAAGCAGATCACCAGGCATGGAGATTTCTTTCTTCACATATCTACCATGACAACTTTATTTGGCATTATCAACGTTACCATCAATTGATTATTCCTGAAAACTAAGGACACACGACATTGACCGGGACGTGGCTGTCGGAGGTGTTGCCTGCGCCGAGCTGGCCCACGTGGTTCTGGCCCCAGCAGGCAATGCCGGTCGTGTCGAGCAGCGCGCAGGTGTGGTTGTATCCTGTTGCGATTGAAGCGGCAGCGGGAAGGGAGACCACGTCCACGGGCGTCCTGCGGCTGCCCGATGTCCCGTCCCCGAGCTGCCCCAGGTTGTTCCAGCCCCAGCATTTCGCGGCTCCGCCGGTGAGCACGGCGCAGGTGTGCTGGTAATGCGAGCAGGAGACCTGGGCGGCCTCAGATCCAAGGCCCGTCACGCTGACCGCCACGGTCCTGTTCGTGGTCGTGCCGTCCCCGAGCTGTCCCTGGCTGTTCCACCCCCAGCACTGGATGGCGCCCGTGTCCAGGAGGGCGCAGTTGTGGTGCATGCCGCAGGAAACGGCCGCAGCCGCGGAGCCCAGGCCCGCCACGTCGACGGGCGTATGCTTGTCTGAGGTTGTCGTGTCCCCGAGCTGGCCCACGTGGTTCCAGCCCCAGCACTTGACCCCGCCTCCGTCCACGAGCGCGCAGGTGTGATTCTCGTCCATGCATACGGAGGCCACGCCCGATGACAGCCCGGAGACATCCACGGGCACGGACGATCCCCCGGTCCCGCCGGTGCCGAGCTGGCCGAATACATTGTATCCCCAGCATTTCAATGCACCCGACTCGAGCACGGCGCAGCTGTGCTTGCCGCCGCAGCCGATCGCCACAACGCCGGCGGACAGGCCTGATACGTTGACGGCCGACCACCGGTCGGACGTTGTTCCGTCGCCGAGCTGCCCGTTCGCGTTCCAGCCCCAGCACATGACGCCCCCCGTGTCGAGAACCGCGCACGTGTGATAATCCCCCGCGTCAACGGCAACGGCGGCCGACGTCAATCCCGAGACATCGACCGGAACCGGGCTGTTTATGATTATTGCGTTGCCGAGCTGGCCCACGTGGTTCTGGCCCCAGCATTTTACGCCGCCCGATTTCATGAGCGCGCAATTATAATACGTGCCGGCCGTGACAGCCGCGGCATCGTGCAGGAAATCGACGGGCGTGCCCATGCAGGTTCCTTCGAAGTCGCACGCGTCGGGGTAGGTGCACGGGTTTTCGTCGTCACATGCCGTGCCCTCGGACAGGAGCCCGTCGGCCGGGCAGTCCGGGGAAAGGCCTGTGCAGTATTCAGGCGCATCGCAGCTGCCCGCCGCCGGCCGGCAGAGGGTCGTTGGAACGGCGAAGGCATCAGCGGCGCAGTCAACGTTGATCCCGTCGCAGAATTCGGCAGCGTCGCAATCTCCTGAAGCCGGTCTGCACTCCGTGGATTCAGAAAGCAGCAAATGTTCGCAGGTCTGCGTGCCGTCCACGTCGCATGAATCGACCGTGCAATCGTGCCCGTCATCGCATTCTTCGCTGGTCGTGCAGATCGTGGTGCATTCGGAGCCGCAAAAATCACTGTCCGGAGGCTCGCATTCCTCGCCGGCCGCGACATCCACGAACCCGTCGCCGCATTCCGATGCCTCGCACGCGCCGTGAAGACAGATCATGCCCGGCTCGCCCTCGCCGCACTCGGTCCCGTCCTCTTCCCACTCGCCTTCCACGCACACGCTCTCCGTGCTGCACGTTTCTATTCCATTGCAGGGATTGTGGTCCGAGCATTCTTCATCGCCACTGCACCCGGCCTCGGGCCCGGCATCACCGTCCTGCTCATCTGAATCATTGGCCGCGTCATCCCCGTCAGGCAGGTCGGGCCGCGATTCCCCATCGCCGCCCGTGTAATCCCCCCCTGTTTTCAAGGCGCAGCCCTGCATGCACGCCAGGGCAAGGACGATGCAAGGTATTGCAGCATGGTTGGAATCTATCTTCACCGGCTGGGCACCCACCTATTAAAGTATCTCACAGCTGACTTCGAGCACGTCGCTGACGTTGTCGTCTTCACGGCATTCCCGGACAGCCACCTCCTCGCCCACCGTCGTGTCGTCCACGACCGCGTAAAAGTAAAAAAACATGCCCGGAACCTGGTCCTCTTCGGGAACGGCCCACTCGATGCTCACGTACTCCCCGTCTCCGCTCAGGATGGGCCTGTCGATGGCCACGACGTCCAGCAGCCGGTGCGATCCCTCGGGGTCGCCCTCGTAGAACGCCACGTTGAGCCCGGACGGGATCCCGCGGCTTCCCCTGTTCATGACCCTCACGCCGATGCGGTAGGTAAAGGGGCAGTACCGGTCGTCCACGAAAAACTCCTCGGGCACCATGTTGGGCGCGTTGTGGACGCCGTAGGTCTGCACGTTCTGCCTGAAATTGTTGAGCCCGCCCACGGTCCAGTTCTGGATTTCGGGCGCCGGGATCGTGCCGTCTTCGTTCACGTTGGTCACGTGATAGGAGTGCTGGTTCCAGATGCGCCGCGTTCTGACCCAATTGTTGAGCCCGTCGCCGATGACCCTCACGCCCCTGTTGATGGTGAAGGCATAGTCGTTGGCAATGACCACGATCTCGGACTGCATGTCGTTGTCCACGTCGGCCACCAGCGGGTACTCGAACAGCGTCCCGCTGCTGTTGGGCGTCTGGAACAGCACCGCGCCGTCCGTTCCCCGGTAAATGCGCAGGCTGAGCTCGTCCGCGTACACGACTTCCGCGGCGCCGTCCCCCTCGAAGTCGAAGACGGACGAGCCGGTCTGCGACGACGAGTGGTCCTGGGTGAGGGATGTCCAGAGCATGCCGTCCGTTCGCCCTGAAGCGCAGTCTTCAGGAACGCCGGTGTCCGTGCAGTCCATGTCGTAGACCGCGTAGTAGTCCAGTCCGGCCGTGGAGACCTCGGGCTTGCCGTCGCCGTCGAAATCCGCCACCGTGGGCGCGCCGCCCGCCCCTCCGCCGGGAATGGGGATGGGGCCCCAGTTGACGGCCCCGGTCAGTCCCTCCAGTATCCAGAGGCTCGATCGCACGGTCGCCACGTCGGGGTCCGTGTCGCCGTCCATGTCGGCCACGGCAGGGTACCCGTCGTTCACCCCGGCCGTGGTCCACATCTCCCGGCATTTCGGGTCCGCGCTCGGATCGAATTTCATGGCCCTGTTGCCGCCCACGACCTCCATCATGGTGTCGCCGTCCAGGTCCGCGGCCGTCTGAATCCGCTGGGTGTCGTCCCAACCGCGGCACACCTCGGCGTTGTTGGCAAAGACCCTGTAGTCGGTCACGATCTCGACCGTGCCGTCAGCGTCCAGGTCCGCGATGAGGGGATGGGAATAGACGTCGGGGCACCCCGTGGGCATGAACCACTTGACGGACGTGTCGTTGTTCAGGATGTACAGGCCGCCCGACGTGCCGCAGGCCGCGATGTCGTTGACCGTGTCGCCGTCCACGTCGCCGATGGCCACGCCGCCGCCGGGCCTGAATCGGGCGGAGTCGACCGTGTAGTGGACGCGGCCGTCATCGCCGCTGAGCACGACCATGACGCCGTCGGTGTGGTAGTTGCTTCCCGCGAAGGCAATAACCACGATGTCGGGGATGTCGTTCAGGTCGATGACCGTATCGGAGTTGTCGTCCGTCAGGTTTCCGATGGCCGGGGTCATCATGATCTGCCTGTGGGCGGCCGTCGTGGACCATGTCCACTCGACCTCGGGGCTGAACTCTCCGATGGGCGGGTGGTACTCGCACTCGCTTTCCGGGATGGGCAGGCAGGCGCCCACGATTTCATCGCAGTACTCGTCGAGCGCGCACTCGCCGTCATAGGTGCAGGGGTTCGCGGGAAGGATGCACTCGCCCATGAAACAGACCTGGCCGCCGATGCAGCAGGTTTCCACTCCTTCGCTGTTTTCGCACCGTATGCCGCCCCCGCAGTCGAGGTGGCAGGTCTCCCCCTCGCACACGAAACCTTCCACGCAGCATTCGTGCATGCAGATCCTCTCATCCGTGCAGCAGCTTCCCGCGAAACAGACCATGTCTTCGCCGCAGCACAGGCCCGCGCACAGCGGCCTCAGGCAGGCAATGCATGTTTCCCCTTCGCCGCACCACTGCCCGTCCGGGCAGCACACGTCGGAGCAGACCCTGGTGGAGGCGCAGCACAGGCCCTCGCTCAGGCATATCTCCCCCCCCGGGCAGCACAGCTCGCCGCAGCGCTCGCCCTCGCAGGGCGCCTTGCATTCATCGTCCTCGCACACCTCGCCCGGTTCGCAGCACACGCCGCCGCACATCACGCCCTCGCAGATCTCGACGCATGCCCCGCCGCTGCACTCCTCGCCCGGGCCGCAGCAAAGATCGCCGCATGCCCTGTCCGCGTCGCAGCAGGCCACGTCGGCCAGGCACACCTCGCCTTCGTCGCAGCACACGCCCGCGCAGAGCGAATCCGGGCAGTCCGAGCACGCCCCGTCGCGGCACTGCTGCTCGTCGGCGCAGCAGATGCCGTTGCAGGCCTTGTCCACGTCGCAGCATGCCCCGACCAGGCAGATCTCGTCGAGATCGCAGCATGCCCCCATGCACCGCGTGCCCTCGCATCGCGGGACGCACATGCCGCCGAGGCATTCCTCGCCGGCCTCGCAGCAGTCCGAGCCGCACACGTTGGCTGGCTCGCACTCGCCCGTCTCGAGCACGCACGTGCCGTCCTCGCACCGCATGCCCTCTCCGCACTGGCTGTCCACCTCGCAGGGCTGCTGTCCGTCCGCTTCCGCGTCGCCGGCCGTGATGCGCTTCCCCCCGCAGGACGGCTGGATCAGGACGGCCATTGACCAAAGAGCGAGGATCGACAGGATTGATTTTCGGTTGTTCATCTCTGTTTCTCCGGGAGGTTGTCGCCCTCGACGAAACCCAAGACCAATCATGGCTTTTGGCTCGGGCGACCCGCTTAATAATGTGTTGCGGTTAAAGCCTCCCCTGCCCATGTTCGGGATGCTGAAGCCTCCCTACCCCTGGAAAGGGGGGTCATAATACGACCGTGCATATCACATCAACGGTCGCGGATACGTTGTCGTCTTCATTGCACTCGTGCACGGCAATCTCCGTTCCGCTCGCCTCCACGTCGTCCACCACCGCGTAGAAGGTGAACTCGGATCGCTCCTCCTCGGGCGGCACTTCCCAGGTAAACGAGACGAGCTCGCTCATGCCGGGCAGCAGGACCTCCCGCGTCGTGGACATGCCCAGCAGCGTGTGGACGCCGGCCGGCGTGCCTTCATAAAAACCGACCGGGACCCCTGCGCCAACGCCCGCGCTCCCCAGGTTGACCACCCTGACCTTGATGATGTAGCGGCCCGGACAGTAAAGGTCCTCGGCCTGCATGTCCGCGGGAACGAGATTGGACGTGTTGAAAATCCCCTCTGTCTGAACGTTCTGGCGGAAGTTGTTGAGCCCGTCGGCGCTGAAATTGGGCTCTTCCTCTATCGGCACGGAGCCGTCCGCGTTGACGTTGGTCACGTGATAGGCATGCTCGTTCCACACGGGACGGGTCCTCACCCAGTTCGACAGGCTGTCGCCGTACACGAAAACGCCGTGCGTGCCGACCTCGCACGCGTCCCGGATGATCTGGTCGTCGTTGGCGCCGACCACGATCTCGGCGCTTCCGTCGCCGTCCACGTCCGCGATCACGGGGTACTCGGTCCCGGTTCGCGAGGAGTTGGCCACCTCGAAGATAACCCGGCCCGTCGATCCCTCGTAGGCGCGCAGGTGGCATTCGTCGTTGTACAGGACTTCCGCCTTGCCGTCCGCTTCGAAGTCAAAGACGCTCGAGCCCGTGGCGCTCGACGAATAATCCCGGGTCTCCATGCTCCACAGGATCCCGTCGAGCCTGCCCGAGGGGCACAGCGCCGGGTCGCCCTCTGGCGTGCAGGCCAGGTCGTAGACCGTGTAAAACCCGCAGCCCGCGGCCGCGATCTCCGGCTCGCCGTCGTTGTCAAAGTCGGCGATGGTCGGGGCGCCGCCCCTGTTTTCGCTGAGGCACGCGTCGATTCCAGGCGTGGGTATGGGGCTGGACATGAGGATGGCCCCGTCGAGCGCGGCAAGGACGTAGAGCGAGCCGCTGCTGATGGAAACGATCTCCAGGCTGCCGTTGCTGCCGAAATCCCCCACGGCCGTAAACCCGTGGCCCGGGACCTCGAGGTCCAGGAGCGCCGAGCCGTCCGCGCCGCTCAGCACCCTGCCGCCCCCGACGAGATCGAGAATGGTGTCCGCGTTCATGTCGTAGAGCGACGGGATGTAGGCGCTGCGGCCGTCCGTGGTGTCCCAGTTGCTCCCCAGGGGGCCGTAGTCGGCAAGCAGGCCCCCGTTGGCCTCGATGACGGCGCCGCCGAACACAATATCGGGGGACCCGTCCTTGTTGATGTCGCCAATGGCAACGCCGCCCGTGTAGAGCGCGGTGGCGGCCGTGCCCTCTTCATAGGTCCACAGGTGATCGCCGTTGTCATCGAAGAGCGCCACGCCTCCCGAGCACAGGGGCAGGACGATCTCCGCCTTCAGGTCGCCGTCCACGTCGGCCAGGGCGCCGTGCGCCGCGGCATCGAACCTGAAACCAAGGTCGTCGATGGCCCATGCCTCGCTCCCGTCCTCGCCGTTGAGGACCACGGCCAGCCCGTTGTGGCAGTCGTCGTTGTAGGCGGTCACCACGATTTCGGGAAGGCCGTCGCCGTCCACGTCGCCGGCAAGCGGCAGGGACAGCACGTTGTGGAAATCCGGATTTCCCGAATAGCCTTCCCAGTGCCACTCCATGGTCGGGCTGAATTCTTCGACCGGCGGGCGGTACTCGCACGTTTCGTCGCCCTCGGCCAGAGGCAGGCACCGTCCGATCGAGGGCTCGCAGTACTCGTCTTCCCCGCAGTCAAAGTGGCTCTCGCACGTGCCGCCCGGCAGCAGGCATCCCTCCAGGTAGCACACCTGGCTCGCCTCGCAGCACAGGTCGCCGCAGCGCACGTTGCCGCCGCAATCGATGAGGCATTCGCCCCTGACGCAGGCAAAGCCGTCCTCGCAGCAGGCGCCGGCGCATTTGTTGTCTTCGGCGCAGCACACGCCGAGCCAGCATTCCTCGCCGTCGGGGCAGCACAGGCCGCCACAGAGGCTCGTCAGGCACGGAACGCACCCGTCGGCGCCGCACTGCTCGGTCTCCCAGCAGCATTGATCGCCGCATTTTCTGCCGGCCGGGCAGCACAGGTCATTAATGCAGACCTCGTCGGCGCCGCAGCACACGCCGGCGCACATGACTGTTTCGCAGCCGGCCACGCACACGCCTTCCACGCACTCCTGGTTGTCGGCCCAGCAGCAGTCAGAGCCGCAGGGCGTGGGGCAAACATCGCAGATTCCCCCGTGGCAGGTGAGCCCGGCCAGGCAGTCTGTTTCCGTTTCGCAGGGCTCCCCCCTGCCCACGCCCGTGGTGCCGGGGCCGCCTCCGCCCTCATCACCGCAGCCGGCCGCGGCGAGCAGCAGCGCGGCAGCAACACACGAAAGAATAGACAGCTTTGCTCTTTTATTCATATCGCTTTCGTCAAATTAGTTTATCGGCCAATATCAAAAGTGTACCAATTAATTCAAGTTTGTTCAATCGGAAAAAAGAAAAGCGTCAGGGGCGCGGTTACTCGTTGACCACGGCCATGAACATGTCCGTGATCACGGTGTGGCCCGTGGGGTTGGGGTGGATGCACGTGAAGTCGAGCCAGCGGTCGCCGGCCACGTAGCACTGGCTTTCCGGGTCATCGTTGTGAAAACCATGGCCGCAGAAATGCTCGAGCATGAAGATCATGTCGGTCTGCGTGTCGACCGCCAGGCGCATGTACTCTTCGTTCACGTAGATGGCGGGCTCGCGGCCTTCGGGCCACTCGCCTCCAAGGCCTGCGAACGGGGCGATGAGGCACGAGTTCAGGTCGCCCGTGCCGTCCGTGAACTCGTAGATGTTGGAGAAGATGACGAAAACGCCGGCAGGGAATCTATCCTCCTCGAAGAACCACTCTATGGCATCGCGCATCAGGTCCACGGTTGACTCGGCCATGAGCATGATCTCGTCCATTGGTTTTCCAGCGCCCGCGTCCTGGGCCATGGCGCTGAAATCATTGCCGCCGACCGTCATGACAACGAGGGTCCGCTTGGGCTCGGGCGGGTCGAAGCAGTTCAGGATCTGCTGGTTTGACGGCAGCAGCAGGTCGTCGGTCCGCGCGCCCCAGGCCGCGCACGAGGACGCTTCCACGTGGTCGCCGAATTTTTCCTTGAGCCTTGCCGTGAGCTGGTTTCGATAATACTGCCAGAACGGCGTGGGAGGCGTTCCCACCGTGATGGAGTCGCCGAGGTAAACGACCTTTTCAATGCCGTCGATGTCCTGGTGGTTGGTGCCCAGGCAGTGGGACCCGATGACAGGGTGGAACCGGTCGTATTCAGGGCCGGGAAGCTCCGGGTCGGCCTTGTCGGCAAAGCATTCAGAAGCGGTCAGCACCCATTCCTCTTCCTCGTCCACGTCCTCGGCGTCGGACAGGTCGGGAACCGGTTCTTCGAGCGGATCGGGCACGACCTCCGGGATGGTTTCAGCTGTATTCGGGTCGTCCAAGGCATCGGGATCCTCATCCGTGTCCGGCGAGGCATCGGATTCTTCTTCCACGTCCGTGCCGTCCGGAACTGTCGTGTCCTGTTCGCCCGTCGCGTCGCCCGACGTGCTTTTGCCTCCGCATGACGCGGATAAAAGGAAAAGAAGAGATAATGATACTGGTTTATGGAAGTTTCTTGGTTTATACATTTTTCCCCTTGTTTTTCACATTATAGTTTTGATCCATCAAAAAACAAGGAGTTCATATCGAAAAGATCCCCTTAAGAGTTATATCAGGGGTGGACTGTAACCTCTATTTCCTGTTCCCGGACGAACATTGCCTCCAATGTCCCTTGCACGCAATCAAAGCAGGCTGTAGTATATTTATGAATCACTGAAGTTGGATTGTTCATGGTTCGGATCAGCACAAAGCCGCAGATTATTATGCTTCCTGTTTTTTTTACCGTGGCTGCGGCGTGCGGCTGGTTTTCATCGAGTCCCGTGGGGTTTGCGGGTGACGCTTATGACGGCGTGGATTCGATCGATGAGGAGGCATCGGACACCTTCGTGGAGCAGCCGGATGTGCTCGAGGAAGACATGATCGTCGATGAGGCTGCGGCGCCGGACGTTGCGGATGGATGGGACTGGGAGACCGTGGACAGTGCCGGGGAAATCGAGGATGCCATCGTGGAGGAGGTGCCCGGGGAATGTGAAACAAACGAAGACTGCGATGACGGCGACCCGTGCAGCGGAACCGAGGCCTGCTCCTCCGGCGGCCGCTGCGAGCCCGGCAGGCCGCTCGAGGACCTCACGGACTGCTCCACCCCATCGCTGGAATCGGGATTCTGCCTGGATGCGGTCTGCGTGCCCCATGACTGCGGAGACGGCATCAGGACGGGCGGCGAGGGATGCGACGATGCATCCGGGTTCTGCAGCGAAAGCTGTCTCATGCAGGCGCCTTCCGGCTGGATCGAGTGTGAGGACGAAGAAGGAAGAAAAGTGTATTTGAGGGTTGAATTGCCCGTCGGAAACAGCACGTGGACGGAATTCAGCGATTTTTGCAAAAACCTGGTTGAAGAAGAGGACCCCGTGAATTTCAGCTATTACGGGCTGGCTGTTCTCGCGGACCGCAATGTCTGGGATTGCCTCGAGCCGCATCTTGTCACGACCAGGATGTTCTATATCGGCCTTTTTCAGGATGACACGGATCCCGAATACAGCGAGCCGGATGGAGGCTGGGCCTGGTGGGGCTTTGACGGGTCGGACTGGACCGGCGTAGCCCCTCATGACATAGAAGCGTATTTTTTGCCGGGATTTTTTGATAATAGCGCGGTCAGCGACACCGCTGAAATAGTAAGAATCAGGTATGGGTTCTACACAACGGGCTGGGAAGTCCATGACTGGTCGATCCTCATGTCGGAGAACTGGGGAGGCGTGTGCATGGTCCGGTTCTGAGATCGCACCGGGATTCTATTTCAATAAAAGGTACAGGGCCGCGGCCGCTGCGCCCAGGAGCATGCCCAGGGGAGGGGCCATGAGCCAGGCGCGCAGCTCGCGCCTCCTGGTGAGCGGGCTTATTTCAATGCCGTGAATCCTTCGCATGGCCGAAAAGAATCCTACAAAAGCACCGGATAATATGAGCCCGAAAAGAGGGAAGATCAGGATGGCCCGGGGCCACCTGCCTTCGATCCAGCCGAAGGCAAAGCCGCCTCCCGCCATGCCGAACGTCAGCCCCAGCATGAACGAGCACATGGCGCCCGGCAGGTACTCGAGGACCTGGCGGTTTGCCTCGCGCAGCCTCCGGTCCATGTCGCTTCCATTTTGCATGGCTGACTGATAAAATGGTAATGCACTTGCATTGCGGAAAGCAAACTTTATATGATCGAAAAAATCCCGACGGTTATTTTCGAGGCCACGCAGCGCTGCAACCTGGACTGCAACTACTGCTACAATGTCTGGAAAATGGACGGCGTCGAGCCGGTGGCCGAGCTGTCCACGTGGAGGACCATCAGGATGCTGGGCAAGGTGGTGAAGCAGACAGGGTGCAGGCAGGTCACGTTTTCCGGCGGCGAGCCGCTGCTGCGCGAGGACCTCGTGGAGCTTGCCGCCTTTCTGAAGCTCAAGGGCGTGAAAACGAGCGTTCTAACGAACGGGGAGCTTCTGGACAGGCAGTATGTCAGGGACCTTCACAAGGTGGGCGTGAATCTTTTCCAGGTCACGCTCCTGGGCTTGGATGAATCCATTCACGACAGCCACTGCGGCAAGGGCTCGCAGCGCCACGCGCTCAGGGCAGTGGAGGATATCAGGGCCGAGGGGGTCCATCTTTCCATCACCTTTATCCTGACCGGCCGCAATCTTTCACAGATCGAGCCCGTGATGCGTTACGTCAAGTCCATCAAGGGCAGGTCCTGCATGTTCAACAGGTTCAATCCCGGCGGCGAGGGTTTGAGGCACATGGATGAGCTCATGGTCACGCTCGAGCAGTTTCGCTCTGCTCTGGAGACCGCGAGCCGGCTGGCTCGCAAGCTCAAGGTCAGGCCTTTTTTCGCCGTGCCCGTTACGCCGTGCCTGGCCGGGCGGAAAGATTATCCGGGCCTCGTGTTCGCCGACTGCATCGCGGGCACGGACAAAAGCTATTTCACCGTTGATCCACAGGGAAACATGCGCCTGTGCAATCACTCGCCGGTGATCCTGGGCAACATCAGGAAACATAAATTCAAGGCAATTGCCAACTGTGAGGCTGTTGCTAAATTTCGCGGGGCCATGCCCGACTTCTGCCGCGACTGCGAGCACTGGAAAAAATGCATGGGAGGATGCCGCGCGGCCTCGGAGCAGCTGTACAGGTCCTGCGCGTGCCTCGACCCTTTCGTGGCCAGGCTTCTGGGCCGGAACCCGTAAAACCTGGAGGAATTCATGATGACAGCAACGATTAATTGGACCGCAGGGCCGGCGGCCGCCGCGGCTTTGGGGCTGCTGATCATGGCCGGGTGCCATTCAAAGCCCGCGGTGCAATGCGCCGCGTCCGCGGATTATGAAGCCGGCATCGCGGCCTGGCGCGAGGAGCGCATCGCGAACCTGAAAAAAGAAAACGGGTGGCTCTCGCTTGCCGGCCTCTACTGGCTCGAGCAGGAGGAAAGCAGCGTCGGGTCGGACCCGGCCGGCGCCATCGTGCTTCCGTCGCGCGCCCCGGCCCTGATCGGCACGATCTTCGCGAAGGACGGCGAGGCGCGCATCGAGATCGCCGGGGGCGTCGAGGCTTTCTGCAACGGGGAGCCGGTGAGCGGCATGGTGCTCTACTCGGAAGCGGACCCGGAAAGGAAACCCGATCGCATCGCGGTCGGCGATTTCACCTTCTTTGTCATCAAGCGCGGCGAGCGCCTGGCCGTGCGCCTGTACGACAAGCAGGCGGAGTCGCTGCTGGGCTTCAAGGGCATCGAGACGTTTCCCGCAAAACCCTGCTGGCGGATCGAGGCCCGCTTCGAGCCCTACGACGAGCCGAAGATCGTCAAGGTATCCACGATCATTCACACGACCGAGGAGGCCACGGTCCCAGGCGAAGTGGTTTTCACGATCGACGGAAAAGAGCACCGCCTGACGCCCATGGCCGAGCCCGGCGCCGAAGAGCTCTTCTTCGTCTTTGCAGACGCGACGAGCGGCAAAGAGACGTACGGCGGCGGACGTTTCCTCGACGCCCCGCTTCCCGTGGAGGGCAAGGTGGTGCTCGACTTCAACAAGGCCTACAACCCTCCCTGCGCCTTCACTCCCTATGCCACGTGCCCCGTGGCCAGGCCCGAGAACAGGCTCGAGGCAGCCGTCACGGCCGGTGAAAAGAAGTACAGGAAGCCCGGGAAAGAGGATGCGGCCGGCCATTGAATGGCAACAGGCGCGCCGAGGGCGCGCAGCTACTTCATTTCCGACAGCTGTTTTTCGATGGTCTTGAGCTCGCGAAGCAGGATGTAGTTCTTGTCCGCGTCCTTGAGCAGCTTCAGGGCTGTTTGGTATTCCTTTTCGGCTTTCACCGGGTCGCCCATCTTGAAGTGATATTTGGCCAGGTTGACGTGGGTCTGGGCAAAGCCGGGATTGTATTCGGCCGCTTCGGCCAGCAGCTCGGCAGCGTCGGCATTCCCTTCCACCATCATCAGGATGGCCGCGTACTCATTGAAAAAGTACGCAATGTTGAACATGGAGTCCCAGTAGCCCATTCTCTCCTTGATGCGCCGGCCCTCGGCCACGCCGGACACGATTATATCCGTGTCGTTCTTGAGATACCCCTCCAGGATCTTGAGGTGCAGGTAAAACTTGTAGATGGGAAAATAGTTGGTGGGCGTAACGTCGTTCGACTGGATTTTCTTCTCCATCAGGGCGGTCATGTCGCTCAACGTCTTCACGTCGCCCTTTTGATAGGCCAGCACGCCGGTAAACCACAGCGGCAGGACCGGAGCTTCATCGAGCCTGCCGGAAAAGCGCTCGGCGCTGAAGAAGTCCACGGCGGGCTTCAGCTTTTTAGCGGCCTTGTCGGCATTGCCCCGCAGGAATTCGATGTAAGCAAGGTAAAAATTGGCGCTGCCCCGAGTGTTTTCCAGCCTCGTGACGCTGATCTGCTTGTCCATGTACTCGTCGGCTTTTTTAAGCGAGCCCTTGAGCAGGAAATTGACCGCCACGTTGCGGTAGAGGTAATCGAGGTCCGGATCGAGCGCGATTCCCTTGCCGAGCGTCTTGATGGCCTCGTCGTACATGCCCGCGAACATGTACCCGGCCGCGAGGCTGTCGTAGGAATTGGCCGTGTTGTCCAGCTTTATGTAATCGATGAAATGGCTCCTGGCCAGATCGTGCTTCCCCATCCACGCGTATGCGTAGGCAATATGGTTGTGAGCCAGGGAGTAATCGGGATCCAGATCGAGGGCTTTTGAGTAGTGCTTGACCGCCTCATGCGCGTCGCCGGTGTGGAAATAGGATTCGGCGAACTCGTAATGATACTCTTTCTTGAAGGGAAACGCTTCCGTCAGCTTCCGCAGGAGCTCGCGCTCCTCGGTCGGCCTTGAATTGATGCGCGCCATGAGGGCCTGGAGCCTGAGGAGGTCGAAATCTATGAGCTTTTCTTTTTTCTGCAGGGCGATTTCCAGCTTTATCTTTGCCTCTTCCCTGTCTCCCAGGAACACGAGCACGTCGGCGAGCCTGATAAAGGCCAGGCTGAATTCCGGGTCGTTTTCCGTGGCCGTCTTGAACTCGGAAAAGGCCTCGTCCGAATCCAGCTTTCCCCAGGCTTTTTCCCCGGCCAGAAAATGCTCGAGAGCATCCAGGTTTTCCGATGCGATCCTGGTAAAGCTTCGCCCTCCCTCTATCCCGGTTATGATGCCTCCCGACTCATCGGCGATGAATTCCATGATATCGGGCGACTTGCTTGAAATATAATCGGAATAGCCCTTGCAATCGAATGTCCGGGTGTCGGTCCTGTTCTCGTGGCGAATGGAAATCTCCAGTTCAAAACCGGAAACCCGCATGTTGACTACCCCGGTTATGGCGATGACGGGGTCCTCGGGCTCCTGCTCCCCGGATATTTTTTTCGCGGATTTCGCCCTGTACGCCTCGAAATCGCCGCGGGAAAAGATGTTCAGCCTGGTGGAAGCCGTCAGTGACCGGCCTATCACGTATTCGAGAAGGTCCTTGTTGATCTCGTTCGGAGCCTCGGAAAAAAGATCCAGCAGGATGACGTTTTCGTACGTCAGCGCAGGGGCGAAAATCTTTTTCTTAAGGAAGTACGCCCCAACGAGAACGAGGCCGAGCGCAACGGCAACCGCCGCCCATTTCAGGCCCTTGAACGCGGCCGGCCCGATGCGCTTCACCTGGGTCCGGTCAAACGTCACCTCACCGGTGGCGGCAATGCTGCGCTCGATTTCCCGGAGCTCGGCCAGCAGCTCGCCGGCGCCCTGGTAGCGCTTGTCCTGATCCTTTTTCATGCATTTCAGGATCATGGCGGCCATCACTTCCGGAATGTCGGGGTTGAAATCCCGGGGGTCGGGGGGCTCCTGGGTCTTGTGCTTCAGGGCGATGCTCAGCGGCGAGTCCCCGTCAAAGGGTATGGTGCCGGTGAGCAGCTCGAACAGAATGACGCCAAGGGAGTAAATATCCGACCGTCCGTCGACGTTTTTGCCCGACACCTGCTCGGGCGACATGTAATCCGGCGTGCCGATGATCATGCCCTCTTCCGTTGCCCCGCTCGTTTCGACCGAGTGAGCGATGCCGAAGTCCATGATGATCGCCTTGCCCTGCTCGTCGATCATGATGTTCTGCGGCTTCAGGTCGCGGTGCACGATGCCGACGCGATGGGCCTCGGCCAGGCCGTCGCACACCTGGGCGGCAATGGAAACCGCCTCCTGTACGCTGACCGGGCCTCTCCTCTTGATGAGCGACGCCAGCTCTTCGCCGGCCACGTACTCCATGGTGATGTAGGGGATTCCCTCCTCGAAAGCCAGGTGGTACATGCGGCATACATTGCCGTGCGAAATCTTGCGGGCGAGCTTCAGCTCGTTGTGGAATCGCTCGATCTTTCTTCCGTCGGCCGCGATTTCGGGCCTCAATACCTTGAGCGCCACTTCTTCGTCGATCTGCCTGTCCTTGACCCTGTAGACCTTGCCCATGCCGCCGGTTCCAAGCTGCTGGAGGATCTCGTACCTTCCGGCAATGACGGTCCCGATGATCGCCTGGCTCGTCGAGGATGAGGCCAGGAGGGTGGGCGCCGCGGCCTCGCTGGTCGGGCTCTCTTCCATGTGAGGGAATTTGACGCCGCACTTGCTGCAGAACCTGGCATGGTCGGGATTATCGTGATGACATTCAGGGCATTTCATGGCGGCGCTTTAATGGGCAGTCTCGAGCTCTGCACGCAACAATGTTGAGTCGGACTCTTATACTATCCTAAAACAATCCGGCAAATCAAGGAGAAATCACGGGCTCAATTCCGCAACTGCAGGTTCTCTATGTCAGCCGCGCGCTGATTGTTTTGGCGACTTTTTCCAGGAGGGTAATGTCGAAGTCCATGAAGAACTTTTTCCTGTTTACGAAGCTGTCGATATAGATCATGCCCGCGCGGTCCCCGAGGCTGACGGCCGCCGCGGTTGCGATCCGCCTCTCCTCGGGATAGGTTCCCTCGATGTAATTGTTGAGAACGGGTTTCCCCCTGGTCGACGCCTGCACAAGGATATCGAAAACCGGCCTGACGCCGTGAAGCTGTTCGTCCAGCTCCGGGTTGATGAAGGTGGCAACGGATCTCAGCTTTGTCCCCTCGTAGTACTTGAATATCAGGGTCCTGTCGGGATTGATATTGTTCACGATGATGGCAAGGGAAATGTCCAGGTAATTATCCTCCGAGGACAGCCTGTAAATTTCCTTTGCCACGTTCATCTCGTTGACGGACATCTGCTCGTCGATGTTGACCGGGCCGGCCGCGGCCTGGCCCGCCTGCTGCTGATCCGGGGCCACGTACCTTGTCTCGCCGGCCGTGATCCTCTGGTCCGCGACTTTCCTGTCCAGTATTGAATCCCTGACATCCTGCCGGTCCGGGACGAGCTCGAGCTCGGTTTCCCCGACACTGATGACGTCCCCCATGTTCAGGATGGCTTTCGTGACCTGCTGGTTGTTGACAAAGGTGCCGTTGGAGCTGTTCAGGTCCACGAGCTCGTACACGCCGCCGATCCAGCGTATCATGACGTGCCTTCTGGAAATACTGTCATCGATGATCTGGATCAGGTTCCCCGTGTCCCTTCCCGCGGTCACGGCCCTCTCGCCGAGCCTGTAGATGGTGCCCCTTCCGAAACCCTTGATGATCGTGAGCATGCCTTTTTCTGCCATGACATTTTTCTCCACGAGTATAGAAGCATGTTTTCAGTCGGCTGTAAACAATTCCCGCGCAAATTCATGGGGGCAGAGCGGGAAAATGCAAAATGCAAGGTCTGACCCCGGAGCTCCCCCCGGAAAAAATCCCCGCTTGACGAATGTCAGCGCAGGTTTATAATCAGGGTACTAATGTATGTCATTGAAGTTGCAGCCGTTATAGCCGGTATTGTTGTCACTATTGTGACGCTCAGGATGCTTTACCCAATCTGAAAATGAGAGGTAATAACCGGGCATGCGTTTCCTTTCCATGACAGACGGCGAGCCGGGCGTGATTGCCATAGCGGGAGAGCCGGTAGGCATAATCGCCATCGGCGGGTCGCCGACGGGGGTCCTTGCCATCGGCGGCATAGCCCGCGGCGTCGTGGCCATCGGTTTTGTTTCTTTCGGGGTTTTCGCGGTGGCCTGCGGCGGCGCTATCGGGCTCGTGACCATTGTGTGCGGGGGCGGGAGCGGGCTGGTCGTGGCCGGCGTGGGATTCGGCGTGGGCCTGAGGACCGCTGTTGTCGGGGCCGGGCTGGATTTCGTGGAAGAGGATTGCGTTGACCCGGGTGACTGGTGGAAAAGGGTCGGCCCCGGCTTGATGGTCCTCCTCGGGGGGTTCGTGGCTGCCTGGATGTACCTCTTTCCCATGATGCTGGAGAACGTGAAGGAGCAGGACACGGCAGGGCCTCCGGCCGCGGGGCAGCCGGCCGGGCAGCCTTCAGGAGAGCTGCCGGCGGAAGAGCCACCCACCTTTGAGCTGCCTGCCGAGGCCGTGCCTCAGCCCTCCAACCCATGAAGCCGCGCTTCCAGGGCCAGCCGCAGTGTTATCCCTGGTTGATTCCCAGGGCCCTGTTTAACGCCCTTACGAGAATTTGCTCGTTGACCGGTTTTGATAGGATATCGAGGGCCCCGGCCTCGAGGGCCGCTGCGGTCTCCTTGTAGGATTCACCCAGCGAGCTCAGCACGATGAATTTCGCGTTTTCGTCAAAAGCCCTTACCTTCCTGATGGCCTCGATACCGTTCATCCCGGGCATGATGATGTCGATAATGGTGATGTCCACGTCGAGATCTTTCATGAATGATTCGACAAAGGCGGCCGGATCGGTAAACGTCCCGACAACCTCGAAGCCGTTCGTCGTGAGGATCTTTTTCACGACGAGCGTCGTTGTGATGCTGTCATCGACTACCGCGACTTTTATTTTCACTGTTGACCCCTATGCTCTTACACCAGGTTAAAGGCCACCCCCTTTTTAATGAAGCCCAGAACGGCATTTCCTTCTTGTGTTTCGAGCATCGAAGAAATGGCCACGCTGGACTGGCCAAGGCCGATTTTGCTCTTTCCGATTATTCCTTCAACTTCCGGAGGCGAAATGGCAATGTCAATTCCCGTGACCAGAAGCTTCGATCGCGTGTGGCCGCATATGATGTTGAAGAATTCCTTAATGCAGTCAATGGTAATGATCTGCCTGGTCTCACAATCCGGAATATCAGCCGTATCAACGGTTTTGAACATGCTTCTTGCAATCTCCCCGG
>JBDRLK010000032.1:0-3591 GCA_043813155.1 Pseudomonadota bacterium
CTGGCTGCGTTGCTGCACCCCGTCACTCGTCGACATAGAACGACTATGCCTCCGTCGTGACGGGGACCCCGCGCCTTGCCAGCCGGGCGCCTCGGCGCCCAGAAGAAGCTTGGTAAACATAATGCTAGAAATACGCCTCAAAGTGGGAAGTTATTATTTCGCGAGCCCTAAGCGGAGATATTCGCAGGCGAAGCCAGCGTTTCCGATTGGGCCGAAAGCTGAAAGCTGAAAGCTGAAGGCTTGTTTACAATGCCCTCTTGATGAGCTCTTCGATTTTGTCCTTCTGGACGAGCCCGACGCTCTGGCCGAGGACCTCGCCGCCTTTGAAAATCAGAAGCGTGGGAATACCGAAGACCCTGAATTTCTGTGCCGTCTGCTGGCTCTGGTCCACGTCGAGCTGGCCTACTTTCACTTTTCCGCTGTACTCGGCGGCCACGTTTTCCAGGATGGGGTGGATGGCCTTGCAGGGACCGCACCACTGCGCGCTGAAATCAAGGAGAACGGGGATATCGGATTTTTCAACCTCGTCTTCGAAATTCTGGTCCGTGATCTTCACGATGCTCTCACTCATTTTTTTTTACTCCTTTTTCCCTTTCCCGCGTAATAATTATATAATGCAATAGAGTATTTCGTATTACTTAATAAAACTCAATAAAAAAAACAAGTGCATATCGGGGCAGACAGGGATAAGAAATGGTTTTTTTTCTTGCTTGCCGTGATTGTTTTCCTCGCCGGGGGGCTCGCTCATGCCGGGCCCGGCACCCAGATCAAGGTGTCCGTGGGCCCGGGCCTGGATTATCTTGAAGGCAGGGCCGTGATCGAGGTCGAAGAGAAGGACGCAAAAGACGGGCGCGTTCTTCTCTGGCTGTACCCCAACCGCTTTTCCAGGCCGCCTGATAACCTCAATGCCATGAACCGCTACTGGATCTACCCCTATGATTTCAACCCCGGGTGGATGAAAATCAAATCGGTTCGCAGCAGAGGCGTCGAGCTTCCCGCTGAATCGATAAAAGCGGCCGGGCTCCCCCCGGGACATCCCCTTGAAAAAATCGAGAGCGCGGCGGTCTGGATAACTCTCCCGGACGACGGTCTTGCCCGGGTGAATGAGGACGGCAAGGAAGGCGGCGCGCCCGCGTGCGAGATCGAAATCGCGTACACGGTCAGGATACCCAGGCGCTTCGGCCTGTTCGGCAGGACCTTCGGCGGGTTCACGCTTGCAACGGGCTGGTACCCGCAGCTTGCCGCGCGGGCGGAGGACGGGGAGGTTGATTTTTACGCGCCGCCTGAAAGATCGGATTTCAACGTAACGCTCGAAGCGGACGGCGACCTGCACGTGCTCGTCGACGTTCATTACTTCCCGCCCGAGCCGGAAAAGGACGCCAGGACCGTGAAACTCAAGGCTGTTGATGCGGCCCACGTTTCCCTTGCCGTGTACAGGAAGCTCAGCCTGTTCACGGCATCGTGCGAAGGCATGAGCATCAGGCTGCTGACGAAAAAAAAGTACAAACCCCCTCCCGACTACACTCCCGGCGGCGAGGAGATGGAAGGCGCCCCGGTCAACCTGCCCGACATCGCCGACCTGGACACCAAGGGGCATGCCCTGGATATCCTGTGCGCCGGCGCCGGGCTCGTGAATGAAGCGGCCGGCGGGGACCTGGCCGGAAAGACGATCACCGTGCTCGAGACGTCGCTGCGGATGGAAGTGGCCGCCGGCTCGGAGAGCGTGATCTACATGTCCGACAGGATATTCGAGCTTTTCCCGCTCCAGCGATTCTGGAAACTGCACGACATACAGCTTCTGCGGGCGCTGTTCAATCACTTCTACCTGGGCGCGTTCAAGGAGCAGGGCCGCGGTTATGCGCTCGCCGCGCTGCAGGCCGATTTTGCCGCCGCCCACATGGTGCACAAGTACGTCATCGACGTGCTTGGCGTCGAGGAGTACGCGGAGGACATCCTGAAGTGGGGATCTTTTATTTCGGCGATCGATTACTTCATCCACTCGCCCATGGTTCAGTTTCGCGAGGCCTATTTCAACACGATCGCCGAGAAGGACTGGATGAGGGACGAGCCCTGGGCCTTCATGAGCCTGCAGCCCAGGGGGAAGCTGATCTACGAAAAGCTCATGGACATCGTGGGCCGGGAGAAGATCGCGAAAATGTTCGCCGGCCTTGCGCGCGGCGAGGGGGACATCTACGAGCTCGCGGACGGGGCGGCGGGCGAGGACATGACATGGTTTTTCCGGCAGTGGTCCGAGAGCTACCCGTCGCTCAACTACAGGGTCGGGAAGGTCGAAGCCGAGGACGCGGGCAACGGGAAAATGAAGGTCACGGCCAGGGTTTACAGGGACGGGGACCACGAGGTGAAGGAGCCCGTGGTCGTGCGGTTCGTGTTCAAGGGCGGCGAAACAGAGGATAAGGTGTGGTTCGACTCCGGAAAGGAGGGAACCGTGCAGGTCGTTTCCGCCGGCAAGCTCGTCAAGGTCGTCGTGGACCCGGAGGGCAGGCTTTTCGAGGACGCCTCCCTGACGGACAATCACCCGGTGTACGACAACGCCTCGGAGCACCCGATGAGGCCTCCGGTGATCGCGGGGTTCAATCTCCTGGCGAGCCTGATCGAGAAGTCGGGCGCGCTGTCGGTCCTGTTCGACATGCGCCGCAAGTACGACGTCAAGAGCATGGCCCGCTTTCTCATCGACGTGTCGAGCTTCGGCTACGGCCTGACGGCCTGGCTCCTTCACGGGGTCGGCAGGAAGCTCGACCTGAACCGCTCGGCCCTGTACATCGGGCCGGTGGTCGCGGGATACTATC
Organism: Pseudomonadota bacterium; assembly: GCA_043813155.1. Taxonomy (GTDB): domain Bacteria; phylum Myxococcota_A; class Polyangia; order DRWM01; family DRWM01; genus JBDRLK01. Next base: position 2,808 of record JBDRLK010000032.1, read on the forward strand.
ACACGCCCGAGTTCGGTTTCACGAACGCGGCGGGCGAGGAGATCGGCGCCACGTCGATCTCGGCCGGGTTTCACCTGAGGTACGACACGCTGTTTCACATCTTCGATCCCGACGGGGGCCTTTCGATTTCAGTGTACGCGCTCTACCACCTCAACATCGACAACGAAAGGGAGCTTCACCATTCCCTGTCGGCCAGCGGGCGGGTCTTTTTCCTCCATTCCTTCTCAGGCGCGCACGCGATCGGCCTCTACGGCGGCGTGGGCGGAACGTTCCTGGAGACGCCCGAGGGCCAGATGCAGAGCCTGAGCGACCGCATGATGCTCAGGGCGTTCGAGGCGGACGAGACGTTCGGCAGGATGAAGATCTACGCGGGCGTGGAGTACAGGCACCTGTGGGTGCACAACATCGGCATGAACATCCTGAACCTCACCAGGCTCGAGGGGATCAAGGGCGTCCTGTTCCTGGCCGGGGGCACGGTCAGCGAAAAGGACGGCTACGACGGGCTTTTCAGCGCGGAGCGCATGTACGCCGAGGCGGGCTACGGCATCGTGCTGCTCCTGACCTTCTTCGGCGCCTACCCGGGCGTCCTGGAGCTCGACGTGGCCGTGCCGGTCTACCCGCTTGCGGGAGACAGGTCGAAACGGGACGACGGGAGCGACCGCCTGCCCGTGGGCGTGTACCTGAGCTTTTTCCAGACGTATTGAAATGGGTGCATGCACGATTCCGGGGGGAGTATGGGGGCCGGGCCTTGTATATTGAATTTCATCCATTATTTCTATGAAAT